>MHXU01000013.1 GCA_001824555.1 Planctomycetes bacterium GWC2_45_44 | reverse complement strand
CATCATAACGCCGTAACTTTTTACGGTAAGGTGCGTGAACGGTATTCTAAAAAGTTCAGGATGCATAAAGAAAATTAAATATCAAAAATAAAAAATCAAAAATGCGGAATGCCTTCGGCATAGCATAATTTACTGTATTTCCTTAATTCCGTTTTTTTCATTGGCGATGACGACTTTTGGTTTGGTGTGTCTTGCATCTTCCGGCGAAAGCAAACCGAAGCTCATAATAATGATGATGTCGCCTTTGTTCATCAGTTTGGCCGCTGCGCCGAGAATCTGTACTTTGCCGCTGCCAGCTGCTTCGGGTACGACATAAGTTTCGAGTCTTGCGCCATTAGTGGTATCGGCGACCAGAACAAGCTCGTAAGGCACAAGCCCGCTGGCCTCCATAAGCGCAGAATCAATACCGATACTGCCTGGGTAGTCTATCAGAGCGTCCGTAACCGTCGCACGGTGTATTTTACTTTTTAAAACTTTTATCAGCATAATTAATCCTTATTTGTTAAGCCGTGATTTTAAGCCTTCGTATCCGCCGTTGCAAGCAATAACCAAATTGACATTATTTCAGTCCCAGCACATCGGCCATTGAGTATTTTGCGGGCTGTTTTCCGGCGAGCCAGGCTGCGGCTCTGACTGCGCCTGCGGCGAAAGTATCTCTGCTGTGCGCGCTGTGCGAAATTGTCAGCGTTTCGCCGAGCGTGCCAAACATTACGGAGTGTTCGCCGATTGTGTCGCCAAGGCGAATTGCCTGCATACCGATTGTGCCTTTTTTGCGAAGGGCTTCTTTGCCGGTTCTGCCGCAATCGAGGCAGGCGGGGAAATCTTTCTTTGTTTCGGCGGCGATTCTTTCCGCAAGCGTCATTGCTGAACCGCTGGGAGCGTCTTTTTTGAAACGATGATGCGCTTCGATGATTTCAATATCGTATTCTTCGCCGAGTTTGGCGGCGACTTTGCCGACAAGCTCAAACAGCAAATTCATACCGACGCTCATATTCGTTGCCTGAATAACTGGGATTGATTTTGAGGCCTGCTCGATTTTTTTGAGCTGAACGTCATCAAGGCCTGTCGTTCCACAAACAAGGGCAGCTTTGTTTTTCAGACAGTAGTCGAGCGTGCCGCCAAACGCCGCGGGCAGCGAAAAATCAATAACAACGTTTGCCCCTGCCGGAAAATCGGAAGTGATTTTCACACCGACCTGCTCAAGGTCTTTGCCAAGTTCGGGATTGCCTTTGTTTTCGAGCAGGCCGATTATGTCGAAATTTTTGGATGCTGCGGCAAGAGCGGTAAGCCTTTTGCCCATTCTGCCGGCGGCACCGACGATTATTAGTTTTGGAGTCATTTTTCGTTCCTTTAAAACTATGAAATAAAGAGGCAAGAAAATAAGGAAGTAAGGAAACTCGGCCAAAGGCTGACAAAATCCTTGCATCCCTGCTTCTTTTCTCACAAATTATAAGCCAAAAAAGAGGTTTTGACAAGTAATAGCTTAAAACTTGCAAATATGGGTTTGTTGCGGTATTCTTAAATTCGGCAGTTAAAGGGAAAACTTCGTGTCAAAAATCAAAAAAACAGCAGCCCGAAACAAATTAGCCTCCGGCAGGCAGATAAAAAGAATGGTTGGTCGCATTGTAAGTCGTTTTTCGCCCGACAAAATCATTCTTTTTGGTTCGCACGCTAAAGGCAGAGCCAGAGCGGATAGCGATATTGACCTGCTTATTGTAATGCCGGTGAAAGGCTCTGTACGCCAAAAAACCGTTGAAATCGGTGTTGCGCTCCACGATATTGCGGTCGCCAAGGATTTGATTGTAGTCAGGCCGGAGGATTTTGAGTGGCGAAAGGATATTGTTGGAACAATAGAATGGCCTGCTGTGCGGGAAGGAAAACTTCTTTATGCCAGAACAGGATAAAATCGCAATAGTTGCCGGCGAATGGGCGATTAAGGCCGAAAACGACTTGAAAAACGCCGTTCACACGCTTAAATTAGGAGCGAAATGCCCGACCGATACGGTTTGTTTTCACGCCCAGCAGTGCGTTGAAAAATATCTAAAAGCCCTGTTGGTTATACTGAAAATTGAGTTTGGGCGTACTCACGATGTTGAAACATTAGTTTCATTGCTGCCAAAAAGTATAAAATTCCCACTATCCGTTGAACAGCAAAGGCTGCTGACGGAATACGCAACGACAACTCGTTATCCCGGCCATTATGAGTCAATTTCCCTTGCTGAAGCCAAGCAGGCGGTAAAAATCGCCCGGCAGGTACGCCAAAAAGTAAAAAAACTACTCATGGAACACGCGTTATTTTGAGAAAATAACGCAAAAATGCCGTTTTTGCGATAAATTAAAGGGGTTGCTTGCTCACAAAAACTTCTTGCATACCTCAAAAAAGCCGATATAATACTGTGCTTTGGTTTATAAAGGTGAAAGACAATGAAAGAAGGCATACATCCAAAATACGATGTCGTTAAGGTAAAATGCGGCTGCGGAAATACGTTTGAGACCCGCAGTACGGTCAAAAACATCAGCGCAGATATTTGCTCGATGTGCCATCCGTTCTATACCGGCAAACAAAAGTTCGTTGATACTGCCGGTCGAATCGAAAGATTCCAGAAGAAATACGGGCAGGGCTATATGAACCAGTCCGCTAAAAAAGAAAAGTAGTTTCCGTTCGTGTACAACTTGCGCTGTCGGTCGTAGTCAAACAGGCTATGCACCGGCAGCGTAATTTTTTATCCATAAAACATATTCACCACAGAGGCACAGAGAAAAAAGATTGAAAAATGGGTTCCGGCTTTTGCTGGAATGACAGATAACTGGTTTGTATTATGAGTGATATACATTCAGCCCTAATAAAAAAACTGACGGAGCAGGAGAACCGATTCATCGAGATAGAGAAACTGCTCGAAGACCAGGCAGTCGCTTCCGACCCGATGAAATCCATCGCACTGGCCAAAGAACAGGGCAAACTCAAACTGACTGTTTCCCGCTATCGCAGTTATAAAAAACAAATTGAGGAAATCGAGCAGGCAAAAGCGATTATAAACGACCCTGCCGCCGACGAGGAATTTAAGCAGATGGCGGTTGAAGAACTGGCCGGACTTGAACAGAAGAGCAATGAGCTTTTCGAGCAAATCAAAGATTCATTTGTTATGGCTGACGACGCATCTGTCGGCTCTGTTATTATGGAAATTCGGGCAGGCACAGGCGGCGACGAGGCAGCGCTGTTCGCGCGCGATTTATATGAAATGTATATTCGCTACTGCGAAAAGCAAAAATGGAAAATCGAGCAGATGGACTTCAGCGCAAGCGAGCTGGGCGGTTTTCGGGAAGTGGTTTTAAATATCAAAGGCCCCGGTGTCTGGACGCATTTGGGATATGAAGGCGGCGGCCATCGTGTCCAGAGAGTTCCAGAAACCGAAACGCAGGGCAGAGTTCACACATCGGCGGTAACGGTTGCGGTTCTGCCGGAAGCCGAAGAATTAGACATTCAAATTCCCACAAGCGATGTCAACGAATATGTCAGCAGGGCGGGCGGCCCCGGCGGACAGGCGGTTAATAAAATAAACAGCGCAGTGAAACTCGAACACATTCCGACCGGCATCACGGTAAATATGCGTGAGGACAGAAGCCAGCATAAAAATCGCGCAAAGGCCTGGCGGCTGCTGCGAAGCAGGGTTTATGAGCATTATCAGTCTATTGATAAAAGCAAACGCGAAGAGCAGCGCAAGACGATGATTGGTTCTGGCGACAGGTCTGCGAGAATACGAACGTATAATTTTCCGCAGAACAGGCTCACCGACCACCGCATAAATGTTTCGCTGTATAATCTTGATAAAATAGTCGCGGGCGATATGGAAGAATTGATAGCGGCTCTTATCGAATACGATAAAAAAATTCGTCTCGAAAATTTAAGTTAGAAACTCTAACAAAAAGACATTTGTACATAATTTTTGTATTTTGTCGTTTTTTCGCTTCACGATTCACGAACGACGAGATACGCTTCACTATGTTGCGTCTTTTTCATTATGTTAGAAACTATTAGTATTTGGTATTTGGGCGGTTTGCAAAAAATATGAGAAGGGCAAGATTTTACTGCGAAACGATTACGCCGAACGCCGATGCCGTTATCGATGACGTTCAGTTAAGGCATTTGACCAAGGTAATGCGACTTACCAAAGGCGATTGCGTAGAGCTTTTTGACGGCAAAGGAACATCGGCACAAGCAATCATCGAAAAAATCGCCAAAGATTCCGCACTGCTCAAAATACAAACGTTAAACACTCTGACCAATCGCTCTAATCGCAGAATAATTATCGCATCAAGCGAAGCGAAAGCCCAGCGTTTTGAGCTGGTTATAGCAAAATGCACGGAGATGGGCGTTGACCGGATTTCGCCGATTATTTTCGAGCGAACGGTAAAACAGCCGGATGGAAAAAATGTTTTGCGAAGATATGAAGCCATTGCGGTCGAATCAGCCAAGCAGTGCCAGCGAAATTTCCTGCCGATTATAGATATTCCGCGGAATTTTGAGCAGGCGATTGAACAACTGCCCAAAGAATATCCGAACGCCGATATAATTTTTGGGGCTTTGACGGAAGACGCGATATCTGTTATAAATTTTGACTTTAGCGAACAGGACGTTATTGCTTTTATCGGCCCGGAAGGCGGTTTTACTGATGCCGAAGAAAAAACTTTAAAGGCTCTCAATGCAGCGCCTGTAAAACTTACCGATACGATTTTAAGGATTGAAACGGCGGCGATTGCGGTTGGTTCGATACTCGCCGCAAAAAGAGATTTATACCCTGTCGATTAAAAATGAAAATTGTTAAAAAAATTCAGGAAGTGCGAAAACTTGTGGCAGAGGCAAAATCTGCCGGCAAAACCATCGGCTTGGTTCCGACGATGGGCGCTCTGCACGAAGGGCATTTTTCGCTTATAAGAACCGCCAAAAAACAAACGGATTTTGTGGTAGTCAGTATCTTTGTCAATCCAACTCAATTTGGCCCGACGGAAGATATTGACAAATATCCGCGAACGCTCGATGCTGACACTGCAGGATGCGAAAAAAGCGGTGCAGATGTAATTTTTGCGCCAACGCCTGACGAAATTTATCCGCAGCAGAATCTATCGTGGGGCAATGTGTGGGTTAATGTTGAAAAACTTGACCAGCCTTTGTGCGGCAGGAACAGGCCCGGCCATTTCAGAGGTGTCGCGACGGTTTGCGCAAAACTTTTTAATATCGTCCAGCCAGACGCAGCGTTCTTCGGACAAAAAGATGCCCAGCAGTCAATAATTATTCAGCGAATGGTCGCCGATTTGAATATGCCGTTGAAGATTGTCGTTTGTCCCACCGTTCGTGAAAAAGACGGACTGGCGATGAGCAGCAGGAACAGGTATCTAAATGCTGATGAGCGAAAAGACGCTGCGCTGTTGTACGCCGCTTTGCAGGAAGCGGAGATTTTAATTGCTGGCGGTTTGCGCGACAGTAAAAAAATTATCGGTGAAATGGAAAAAATCATAAAATTGAGTGGCCGGACAAAAATAGACTATATAGATATTGTTAATACTAAAACACTTAAAGAAGTAGAACAGGTCAGAGGCGAAACATTGCTCGCAATAGCGGTCAAAATTGGCTCGGCAAGGCTGATTGATAATATAATTGTCGATTGTAACTGATTGCCGCACGCTATTTCTTCACAAAATTTGAAGAAATTTTACAAAATTTTCAATTTACTTGCGCCTTTGGCCGATTTCTCACGCTAAATAAGTGTATAAGAATTTAACGCCAAAGGGGGGAAACGCATTTTACACAAACCTTATTCTTTCCGTAAGTCTTTACTGTAAAAGTGGTAATGAAAAACGGACTCCTGCTGGCACAATTATTGCACATATAGTTCTGCGAGAAACTGCGTTGAAAATTTACAGGAACTAATGAGCAAAATCGGCGGCATAACTGATTTAATCGAAGCCGGCATAAAAGCTGAAGGCATTCGCCAGAAAGCGATAGCCGGCAACGTAGCGAATATGGAAACGCCTGGCTACCGCAGATTCGATATCAAATTTGACCAGATTCTCGAAAAAGCTCTTGCCTCCGGCGGCGATATTGATTCCGAGCAGCTTGAGCCGGAGATTTTTCAGCCGCTGAATACGTCGCTGAATGATAAGGGCAACGATGTCAATCTTGAGATTGAAATCGGGCAGATGGTGGAAAATTCCATAAAACATAAGGCTTATACTCGACTGCTTGCCAAAAAGTACAGGCAGATAGAGATGGCTCTGGGCGACTAATGCAAACCGGAAAGTAAATTATGAAAATAGGGTCTGGTTTTAGTACGATTGATATTGCGGTGTCCGGGCTTAATGCTCAGGACAAAAATATGTCCATCATTTCCTCGAATGTCGCCAATGCTCAAACGACAGACAACGGCAGTGGCAAGCCTTATCGGAGGGTAGAGGCGATTTTTAAAACCGACAGCGACAATGGCATCGGCGGCGTAACGGTGGATGATTTCTCCGAAGACCAGAGCGATTTCCAGAAAATTCTGAAACCCGGCCATCCAAACGCGGATAAAGACGGGTATGTGTCTATGCCGAATGTCAATTTGCCTATTGAAATGATGAATCTTGCTACGGCGACAAAGGCCTATCAGGCAAACGCCGCTGTTCTTAAACGCTATCAGTCAATGGCGGAAACTACGCTGGAACTTTTGAAATAAGTTTTTAGCCACAGAGTTCACAGAGAACACAGAGAAATAAATATCAAGGAATTTTAAAATGATAACATTCAATCCGAATATCAGTTCGGCAACCAACCAAATCAATCCGGCTGCAGGCGCTGGTTTAGACCAAAAAGCGCCTGCGGCTGCGAAAGATTTCGGCAAAACTGTTAATGCGGTCTCTGATTATCTTTCGCAGATTGACGGCCAGCAAAAAGTCTCTGATGTTTCGATAATGGATTTAATGAGCGGTAAAAATAATGATATAAATTCCGTCGTCGCTTCGGTAGCCAAAGCGGATATGAGTTTTAAAATGTTAGTCGGCGTAAGAAACAAACTCATAGAGGCATATAAACAAACGATGAATATGCCGATTTAAAATTTAAAATTAAAATTATGGATATACTGGCAAGGATAAACGCAATCTGGCAGAACATCAGTTTTGTGCAGCGGACGATTCTGATTACCGCTGTCATCTCTGCGCTGCTGATTTCCGGTCTTGTCGCTCACTGGGTCGCCAAGCCTGATATGCGGCTTCTTTATCACGACCTGCAGCCTGACAACGCTTCCAAAATAGCTGATAAAATCAGCGAAAAGGGGATTCCTTACGAACTGCGAAACGGCGGAACAGCCATATATGTGCCGAAGAACAGCGTTTATCAGCTTAGGCTCGATATGGCAAAAGAAGGGCTTGCCGACAGCGACAAAGGCGGATATAAATTATTCGACAATGAAAAAATAGGCGTAAGTCCCTTCGTTCAGAATATCAACCTCAAACGTGCACTCGAAGACGAGCTTGCCAGAAGCATTCAAATGATTGACGGGATTGTTTCGGCGCGAGTTCACATCGTAAATTCAAAGCAGAAGATTTTCGATTCCCAATCCGATAAGACAAGCGCATCGGTTGTGCTTAAGCTTCGCGGGGGGGGTAAACTTAGCGGCACGAATATTTCCGCGATTTCCAATCTCGTTGCCGGCGCTATTGAGGGGCTTGACGCTAAAAATGTAACGATAATTGACAGTCAGGGCAGACTGCTTAGCGGGCAGGGCGAGCAGGGGTTCGCCTCCGGCGGAGGGACTGTTCAGGATTATAAGGAAAGAGTCGAACATTCTCTTGCCGCGAAGGTCGAAGATATGCTGACAATGGCTCTTGGTCCGGACAGAGCCAAAGTTAAAATCGACGCTGTCGTCGATACCACCAGCGTAAGTCAGGTTACAGAAATTTATGACCCCGCCAAAAAAGTCGCCACAAAAGAGGAAATCAAGAGCAATTCCGAAACCGAGGCGGCCAGGGCGGCGGGCGAGGGACAGACAGCTGCAGGCGGCGTGAAAAAAGATGAAACAACTCTGACCGAGTATGCAGTCGGCAAAACGGTCGAGCAAAGAACAGAAATGCCCGGCAAGGTATTATCATTGTCCGTCGCGGCGTTTGTTGATTTGTCCACTCCAGATGCCAATGCTGCTGCTGCAAACGCCAAAGGTTTGCAGGTCGCAGATGTCGAGCAGATTATTAAGAATGCTCTGGGACTGAAAGAATCCGATTCGCTTAAAGTCGTCGATGTGAAATTCAGCAGGCCACAGAATCAGGATGTTAAAGAGCCTGCCGATTTTTCGGGTTATATCGCTTTGGCCAAACAGTTGTCGCTGGGGCTGACGGGAATTTGCGCATTGCTTGTGTTTAAAATTTTTACTAAAGGCGAAAAAGTCGTACAGGTTCAGCCTGCCGGTCAGGTTGCCGGCGGCGGAGCTAAAGCCGCTCAATTGCCCGCGTCGGAAGGCTTCTCGCAAACCGCGTTGAGAAATCAGCTTGCCGGCGCACTGAAGAGCAATCCAGAACAGGCAAGGCAGGTCTTTCTGAAATGGATTGAGGACAAAGAAAATTAAAAGTTTAAAATTGAAAGTGCAAAATTGAGGAATCGGCCTGAAGGCCGATGGAGTTTTTGACCGCTCATTTACATTCGCGGCTCTGTTAAAACAAATTAAATATATTTTAATTAGAGATATAAATGCTTACCGGAAAACAAAAAGCCGCTATGCTTCTTTCGCTTCTTGACCACGGCGCAGCGGCGGAATTGCTCAAGGGAATCGATGAGCATACAGTCAAAGATATTGCGGTGGAAATGGCATATCTCGATGTTTCCGGCTGCTGTAATCCGGATAACACGGCGCAGCTTGCGAATGAATTTTGCGGCAGTCTCGAAAAAAACAATCGTTTTCAGGCAAAAGGTTTTCTCGATAAATTGCTGAAAAGTTCGCTCGGCCAGGAGAAAGCAGCCAATATACAAAATCAGATTTCAGAACTTCTGCATCAGCGAGACCCGTTTATTCAGATAAAACAGGCGAAGAACAATATCCTGGCGGCGGTACTGAATGCCGAGCATCCGCAGGCGGCGGCTGTTGTATTGAGCGAATTAGACCCGAAGAGAAGTTCAGAGCTTATTGGTATGCTCAAAGAACAATTGCAGGTGAACGTATTGAGCAGAATGGCCGGGGCAGAGAGCATAAGCCCGGACGCGAAAAAAAGAATAGCTGCAATGGTTTCGCAGAAGTTATCGGAGATTCAGAGCGATTCATCTTCATCGTCGCCGGTCGCTGTCGCTGTGGATAAAAAACAGAGTTATAGAAAAGTTGCCGTTGTTTTGAGAAATCTGGCGAAGGAATTGCGCGACGGATTGCTTGCGTCGATGGGCAAAACCGACCAGGAGGCCTGCAAACAAATCGCAGACCTTATGATTATATGGGAAGATATTCCTCTTGTCGCGGACCGTTCGATTCAGAATGCGCTTCGGGGAATAGAGCCGCAGAAGATGGCTTTTGCACTGATTAAGGCTGATGAAAAAATTTCAGCTAAGATTCGCACAAATATCTCCGAAAGGGCTTCGGCGATGATTGACGAGGAAACATCTCTTATGTCTTCGCCTAAAAAGGAAGACACCGAGCAGGCAAGAGAGCAGATAGTCTCGGCGATGCGTGAAATGAACAGTAAAGGCGAACTGGTTTTTGCAGAGTAAAAAAATGAGCGGTCAAACAACAGTGTTATGCAGCGATAAAGTTGATGAAGTTTGCGTACTTGATGATTATTCGAGAGAGGATATGCTCAAATCGCAATCCGACAGAGAAGCCGAGCGGATGAGCCAGAGGATTGAACAGGACAAGCGGGATATCGCGGAGAATTCCCGGCTGATTAAATCGATTGTCGAAGGTATGCAAAAATCCGCGAGCGAAATCGTCAGGCAGAATAAGGAGCAGGTCGTCGAACTGGCGGTTAAAATCGCAGAGAAGATAATCGCGGCCAATGTAAAAGAGGGAAATTACAATCTGGCATCTATAATAACCGAAACGCTTAATTACGCGCCGCAGGGGAATGATATTGTTGTTTTACTGAATAACGAAGATTTGCAGCGTGTAAGCGCTCTTCAGCAGCAGGGCGATTTGTGGGAGTTTCCGGGCGTGCAGTTCAAAGCTGACCCCTGCCTGAAAAAAGCGGAGTGCAAAGTTGAAACGCCTAAAGGAACAGTGAACTATATTATCAGAGAACATCTTGAAAGAATAAATAAGGCTCTTTCGGCAGAAGTTAATAGTGAAAAGTGAAAAAATGATGAATCTCTTAGGGATGATATTTTTAACGAGATATTTTGTTTTATGACGGTTATTGAAGAAAATATTACGATTGATTTTGGCAAACTCGCTGAGACGGTTCGGCAGACAAGTCTGTTGAACTGTCAGGGCAGGATTGTCAGAGTATCCGGCCTCACGGTTGAATCGGCAGGGCCAATGCTCGGCATCGGGCAGTTGTGCGGAATCGGTCTGCACAATGGTAAAAGGGTACTGGCTGAAGTTATCGGCTTTAATAAAGATAATTTAGTTCTGCTGCCATTGGAGCATATCGAAGGGATTCGTCCCGGCGATATCGTAACGGCAAGAGAATATCAGCGGAATTTAAGGCTTGATGAAAATATACTCGGCAGGGTGCTGAACGGTCTGGCACAGCCGATTGACGGCGGCGGGGATTTGGGGGGGGCGGAAAGTCGAAATCTCGATGCGGCAGGGCCGCAGCCTTTGAGCAGAGAAAAAATTTCCCAGCCTCTTGAGCTTGGTATGAGGTCGATTGACGGACTTTTGACCTGCGGCAAGGGTCAGAGAGTGGGGCTTTTTGCCGGCAGCGGCGTGGGCAAAAGCGTTCTGCTTGGCGATATAGCCATTTCGAGCAAAGCCGATGTGAATGTCGTTGCGCTGATTGGAGAACGAGGCAGAGAGGTTCGCGAATTTCTTGAAGAAAATTTAGGCCCGAAAGGTTTGGCGAAAAGCGTAGTTGTCGTTGCGACATCGGACGCACCGGCGATACAAAGAGTGAAAGCTGCGTTTGTCGCGGTAACGATTGCCGAGTATTTCCGGGACAAGGGCAAAGACGTTTTGTTTATGATGGATTCGCTGACGCGGTTTGCGCAGGCTCAAAGAGAAATCGGTCTGGCGGCAGGCGAACCGCCCGCAACAAAGGGTTATTGCCCAAGCGTTTTTGCGCTTATGCCGAGACTCATTGAGCGATTGGGCTGCGCACAGGTCGGAAGCATCACGGGCATATTGACGGTTCTGGTCGAAAACGACGACCTTAATGACCCTGTCGCGGATTCAGCGAGAAGTCTTTTGGACGGCCACATCGTTCTTTCCAGAAAATTAGCGAACAAGGGGCATTTCCCTGCCGTTGATATTTTGTCGAGCATAAGCAGGCTTATGTCGGTAGTCGCTTCCAAAGAGCATAAAGCCGCCGCTAATAAGCTGCGAGAAATTTACGCCACATACAGCGATGCCGAAGACCTTATCAATATCGGCGCATTTTCGGCAGGCAGCAATAAGAAAATCGACGGCGCTATCTCGCTTATCGATAAAATAAATAATTTTCTGATTCAGCCGGTCGGACAAAAATCTGAATTTAACCAGACCGTCGCGATGCTTAGGCAGATTACCGAAAGCTGGGACAAACTTCTTGGGCTTGTGAATTAATTTATGAAAAAGTTTGTATGGCGGGCACAAAAGGTTCTGGAAGTGAAAAAAATTGAAGAGCAGCGAAAGAAAAACGAACTGCTAACTATTACCGAAAGCCTGACTAACGCAGTCGGGCTGCTTATCGCCAAAAAGGCTCTTTTAAAAGATATGCTCGAACAGCTTAATACCAAAGACCCGATGAAAAATCTCCAGCAGAGGCAGATTTTTTTTCGGTACTCTGCGATAAACGACGAGGCAATCGAACAGCTTAAACGCAAAATTGCCGAACTCGAAAAACAGCAGAAAGAAAAAATCGCGGAATTTTTGAAGATAAGACAGTACAGTCAGGGTCTTGAAAAGCTGCGGGAGCAGGCGAAAATAAGATTTTACGACGAGCAGGAAAAGCTCGACCAGAAACAAGCTGATGAAGATACGGTGATGAAGTATGCCCGTGTAAAAGTCAGTAGTCAGTAGCCAGTAGTCAATAGTCTGTAGTTTAAAGTATAGGAATGTAAATATGGATAAAAAGAAAATTATAATGATAGGTTTGGCGGGGTTGCTAAGTTTTGCGTTATCCTTTGTTGGGGCGTTTCTCTTTCTCGGCGATAAGGTTGTTGAAACTGTTCATACGCAGGACGCTAAATCCGTTGCGGCGGAGGGAGGTTTGGCTGTGCATTCGGATAATGCAGGTTCGCAGTCGGAGCTGGTGATTCCGCAGGTCGGGACGGCGAACGGCGCAGATGAAAAACAAACGAAGGAACTTGTGTATGACCTTCGTCAGAAAATGGACGAATATAACGAAAAGCTAAAATCCATTGATGTCGAGAATAAAAGGCTTGAAGTCGCAAGAGGTCAGCTTGAGCAGGACATTGAAAAGCTTGAGACATTGAGGGCGGATTTGGCAGGGAGCATTAACAGTCTCAAATCCGAGCGCGACAGACTGCTCAAAACGAGAGTTGAAATCAGCGATTTGGAAAAGAAGAACCTCGTTACCATTGCCGCAAGCTACGACAAAATGGACGGCGTAAGCGCAGGGAAAATTCTGGCGAATATGACGCAGGCGCAAAACGGAAGCCCAACCGATGCTGTGAAAATTCTCTATTATATGGGCGACAGGAACAAGGCAAAAGTGCTGGCTTCTCTTGCCGAGACAGAGCCTTCTATGGCTGCGTATTTCAGTCAGAAACTAAAAACATTGACAGAAGTTCAGTAATACCAATTATTTTTGGAATCAGTATAAAGGTCGTTTTATGGATATAGCGACGATAGTCGGCGTGGTATTTTGTTTTCTGCTGGTGTTCGGCTCAATAGCCGTCGGCGGCGGGGTTATGATTTTCTTTAATGCCCCGTCCCTGATGATAACACTTGGCGGTATGATATGCGCAACGCTTATTCATTTTTCGCTGCCGCAATTTCTGGGGATTTTTTCAATTATCAAAAAGACCATCGTAACCAAAATCCCTCTGCCGGGCGAGCTGATACTGAAAATGGTGAATTACGCCGCGATAAACCGTCGAGACGGCTCGCTGGCACTTGAGGAGGAAATGAAGAAAGCGAGCAATCCTTTTCTTGTAAAGGGTTTGCAGATGGTTATTGACGGTCAGGACGCCTCGAATATACGCGATATAATGAATCTGGAGATTCAGTACGTTAATGAAAGGCACGGCAACGGCAGGAAGATGCTTGAATTTATGGGTTCTGCCGCGCCCGCATTCGGTATGATTGGGACTCTCATCGGCCTTGTGCAGATGTTGAGAAATATGTCGTCGCCGGACCAGATTGGCGCGGGTATGGCGATGGCGTTGATAACGACGTTTTACGGCGCGATAGCGGCCAACATCATTTTTGTGCCTTTGGCTGGGAAGCTCGGTATATACTCGCGCGTCGAGACGACCTCTATGGAAATGATTGTCGAGGGCGTATGCGCCATAGCGCAGGGGGCCGGGCCAAGCGCTGTCAGAGAAAAACTTCAGGCCTTTGTCGCGCAGGGTACAAGAGAGTAATAAAATGAAAGAGACGCGGGAATCTTTATCAGCATCGCCGATGTGGCTGATTACATACAGAGATTGTATGACACTGATGCTTGTGTTCTTTTTGCTGTTTATGAGTTTTGCGTCTTTTGAGGATTCAGATAAGCTGAAAAAAATAAAATCAGCTTTGAATGAACATTTTTTTCCGCTAAGTCAGCCGGCAGGTAAATCTATTCAGAAAGTTGAGGCAGTAACTGTTCCGAAAAACGAGAGATTAGAAAGTTTTCGCGACAAAAAAGTTTTTCTTGCGGATTCTGCGGAGATTTTCTGGGGCGACGGGGCGATGATTTCGGATAATGGGAAAAAATTTATAGCGGTTATAGCTGATTTTCTTAAACAGATGCCGAATGATATAGTTATTTGCGAAAAACCCGCGATGTTAAGCGATAAAAATTCCCCCAGCGGCTCGGAAAGAGCCTGGAGTATTATAGAGTACCTCTGCCGGGATAAAGGTATGAACTATAACAGGTTTAAAGTATCGGTTGCCGGCACAACCGCCTCGCCGTTATCATACAAACGGGACGGCAGAATGCTCGAGATAGTTCTGCTCGAACGGAGTTATGCCAATTGAACAGCAGAATAAATAATGTTCCGCCGAACCGGATTTACCCGGCACATACGATTACCTATTCGAGTATCATAACGATTCTGCTGGCGATTTGCGTTCTGCTTGTTCCAATCGCCAAAACGCCCAATTCGCAAAAACTCAATACGGACAAACAGGCTTTTGCCGGCTCGACCAGATATATGGGGCTTGGAACTGTGTTTGCAAAAAATATTACAAATCTTTCCGCGAATACAGCGGATAAATATGCCGTAATCGACCTGAATAACGCTATTCGTTTAAATGCGATAGATGCCAGGGAGCGGGAACTTGGCAAAATATTCGACCGCGTTGCCCGACAGATGAAAACGATGAATTCGCCGCTGAAAACGCAGAGAATAAATTTTTCGGCGATGGATATCGAATTTGCCGCCGGTGAAAGTGAACTTGATTCTACGGCACAAAATTATCTGAAAAAGTACGCCGAGAATCTTCAGCAGGCCCGCCCGGCGGGACATATTAAACTTTATATTGCGGCGACAGCCGGCGATGTTAACGACATAAAACAGCAGTATCTTCTTTCGTCTCAAAGGGCGTATCAGGTTGAGGCGTTTTTGAAAAGCTCGCTGCCGGCAGGGTTTAACTGTCCGATTTATTCTGTCGGCACAGCGGCTGACAGAGATTCCGCTACGGCTTCGCAGGTTATGGTGGCGGTATTGCAAAATGAGAAAGACTAAAGACTTCTAAATAACTGTCAAATTTCAATACATATTGATTTAACGCGGTATGTAAGGGGGCTTGTTCTGCCCTAATACGCGGATTTTCCCAATTCGGCACGGTTTTTGCACTTATATCGCATATAAGGAAAGTCTGCAAATATGGATAAGAAACGCTTAAAAACCGTGCTGATTGCTCTGGCTGTGCTGGCTGGCATTATTTTTCTCGGCTCGCTCTCAAGAAAAAATAATGACACCGTCGCCTCTGTCGGCAATTCAGCTAACGTACAGAACGCCGGCCAAAATGCCCGCCTCCAAACCTATACATACAGCAGTACCGGAATTTATTTTCGGCTGCTTTTCGCAGTTTTTGTGGTAGCGGTGATGGGGTTCGGAGTTTATTGGATGAGCAGACGCTTCGCCTGCAAAGTCCGCGGCGGAAAAGCAGGAAGAATTGAAATTATCGAGACCGCATATCTTGCCGCCCGAAAAACTCTTCACATCGTAAAAGTCGGGAATAGGACATTTTTAATCGGCTCTACAAACGATTCAATTCGTTCGCTGGCTGAATTGGGGGACGAACTTCCAGAGGAAATTTTATGATGAAGACTTCGGCTGTTGCTGGTGCGATGATGATTTGTCTGTTTGGCGTGGCTTCTTATGCGCTTGATGGAAACGCCGTCCCGACTATGCCTTCGATGAATAGTCAGCAGTCATCGCCGGTTAATAACGTAATGCCCGATGTCGGTGAATTGATGAAATTCGTCGAAAAGGCCGCCACGGAAGGGCAGGAATCGAAAGATTTTTCCACGCCGATAAGATTGGTAATTGTTTTTGCGGGTCTTGCGCTTCTGCCATCGTTGCTTGTGATGATGACCTCATTTACTCGAATCGTGATTGTGCTTTCGTTTGTTAGAAAGGCTCTTTCGACCCAGACTATTCCGCCGAACGTCGCGATAATGGGGCTTGCTCTTTTTCTGACGCTCTTTACGATGGCTCCGACTTTCACAAAAATAAACACCGATAGCATTGTGCCATATACCGAGGGGAAAATTACTTTTCAGGCTGCCTCCGACATTGCGCAGGGGCATATCAAAGCCTTTATGCTTCGCCAGACTCGTTCTTCGGATTTAAACGTCTTTAGCGAAATGGCAAATGCCCAGCAGGTGAGCGACGCTTCGGCTCTGTCGATGAGCGTCGTTGTGCCCGCTTTCGTAATCAGCGAATTCAGAACTGGTTTTGAAATCGGATGCCTGCTGTTTATTCCGTTTCTGCTCATAGACATTGTGATAGCTTCGGTTCTTTTGAGCGCTGGTATGATGATGCTTCCACCGGTAATGATTTCTCTACCGCTGAAACTTATTTTGTTTATCCTCGTTGACGGCTGGGGATTGCTGGCGAAGAGTTTGAGTCTTAGTTTTAAGTAGCATCTCTCTGTGTCTCTGTGGTGAATTTAAAAGATGGATAGCGGCTTTACCTTATATCTTGCTCGGCATACGCTCGAAGTGGCGTTGATAGTCTCTGCGCCGATACTGCTGACCTGCCTGATTGTCGGCGTAGTCATTACGCTGTTTCAGGCGGTTACATCCATTCGCGATATGACCCTTACGATTGTGCCAAAGCTTCTGGCGGTCGGCGTGGTTATGCTCATATTCGGCGGTTGGATGCTTGACCTGCTGCTGCGGTTCACTTATGAAATTTTCGGATATATTCAAAACATTTTACAATAAAAATGGAATTTCTCCCGGCAAAAATTTTTATCTTCATTCTTGTTCTTACAAGAGTAAGCGCGTTTTTTCTCGCTATCCCGATTTTCGGTTCACCAAGTATTCCGGCGCAAATAAGAGCTGCTATGGTAATGATTCTGGCGATTTTCTTTTCGATATTTCTTCCTGTCAGCCCGGCAATGCACGACAGGCCGCCGATTGAAATGATAATTATGATTTCTTCCGAGGCTCTTATCGGCCTGATGATGGGGTTAATAGTCGCCTGCGTGTTCTGCGTTATAAAAATCGCCGGCGAAATGGTCGAAAGAGAAATGGGACTTACGCTCTCGGAAGTTCTCGACCCGATGACTGGCGAAAGCGGCCAGCCCGTCGCGCTTCTGCTCGAAATGTTTTTTATTCTCCTGTTCTTCAGCGCGGACGGCCACCTTATGTTCCTGCGAATGATGCACAAAAGTTTTGCGATTTTCACGCCGGGCGTTTTGGCTGATGTACCCGCTATGACGGAAGCCGTTCTTAACGCGACATCGGTAATTCTTATCGCTTCGCTGCGATTGGCTGCTCCGATGTTCGGGGCGTTTCTGTTGCTGACGATAACTCTGGCGGTATTGGCGCGAATAACGCCGGAAATGGATATTCTTTTTATCAGTCTGCCTATGAAAGTAGCTCTTGGATTTATGATGCTGGCTGTCGCTGCGCCGGTCATAAATGATTTTGTTGCAGAGTTCGCCGACTGGATGGCAAAACTGCTGCCAATGTAATAAGAAGATTAAAAATTAAAAATCAAAAATAAAAATTGTGGAGTCCCGCACCTGTTTATGATTTAAATTTTTGATTTTAAATTTTACAACAGGTGCGGAACGACTTCCTGATTTTTAATTTTTTATATTTTACTTTTTATTTTTGTTATATGGCCGATAAACCAGCATCAGAAAGGACAGAACAGCCAACCCAGAAGCGGCTTGAAAAAGCCCGCGAAAAGGGACAGGTTCCGCACAGTCAGGAGCTTGACTCTCTGGTCTCAATAATCGTGCTGGTAACGGCGACGTTTTTTCTCGCAGGCGCTTTCAATAAATGGTGCATAAAGGAAATCATCGACGGCGTTTCCTGCGATACGCAGATGTTCGCTAATTCAGATGTATTTGCGTCTTATACCAACGGCAAAATCATAAGCACTACTATTATTATGCTCCCGTTTCTGGCTTCGCTTACAATCGCGTCCATCGTTGCGACTTTTTTGGTCGGCGGAATGACTTTTAGTTTTGATGCCATTGAATTTAAGTTGGACGCTATCAATCCCGCCACTGGAATGTCAAATCTCGTCAATATGAAAAGTATGGTCAATTTTCTGCTTTCGATAGCTAAATTGACTTTTATCGGAATGATTGTCTGGTGGTATTTACGCAGCAGAATGGGCGAGTTTATGCTCCTGCGATGGGCGTGGTCTGCCGAAATGATGGCCGCCATTTCACAATTGATTTTCGGCCTGCTGCTGCGTATGTGCGTCGGACTTCTGATAATCGGCCTTCTCGACGTGTTTTATCAGAAGTGGAAATACATAGACGATATGAAAATGACCAAGCAGGAAGTCAAACAGGAGCAAAAGGAAACCGAAGGCTCTCCCGAAGTAAAATCCAGAATAAGAAGGATTCAGATTGAAACCGCCAGAAAACGAATGCTCCGCGAAGTGCCGAAAGCGACTGTCGTCCTTGTCAACCCGACTCACGTCGCCGTCGCGCTGAAATACGATTCCAAAAAAATGCAGGCTCCTGTTCTGCTTGCAAAAGGCGCAGACCTTATGGCTGAACAAATCAGAGAAGTCGCTCGTGCTTATGGCGTGCCGATTATATCAAGGCCACAGCTTGCTCGAAATATTTACGCCAATGTCAAGCCCGGCAAAGCTATTCCTGAATTGCTCTATGTCGCCGTGGCGGAAGTGCTGGCCGTTGTCTATCGAATGAAAAAACAAAGAAGATAAAATTTTTGTAGGGTGGGCTCTTAGCCCACGCGGTTTTCTTTTTGTTAAATGATTGAGACAAATTTACAATCCGGAAAAATATTTGCCGTTGCTGCGGCTTTTATCGCAGCGGTATGTCTGGCGTTCTTTATAACTGGCATTGCGTTTGATGTTCTGTTGGTTTTCGGATTATCCATTGTAGTCGCATCGCTGTTCATATCAGTTTTTGCCGATTCAGCAGCCAAGGCAAAAGACTATCCGGCCTTTATGACGTTCGCCGCGGTCGTGTATATGTTCATTTCCGTAGCGGCGGTAAAATTTATCATTCTGCAAAATTCAGGCAGCCGGTTTTTTGAACGCCTCGCCGATTTGCCGGTTCTTAATTCCGCCGCAGGTTCTATGATAATCCTGCTGCTGGTCTTTGTATTTCTATATTTGGCTTTCATAAATCTGCTCAAAAGCCTTAATCGGGAAACCTACTTCACCGTGGGTCAGGAAGAAAACTTCAGCGAGAAACTTAAATTTTTCGCTTCGCTGCCGGTTTCCGTAGGCGTTTTATTTATTCAGGCAGCGGTCGTGGTTTTCGCGGCGGTTTTCGCTTCTTTGCTGAAACAGCCCCAAAGCGAAATTTCGCGGGCAGGATGTTTTATAGGCAATTTTTCTCTGTTGGTCGAATTGCCGATTCTTTTACTGCTTTCATCCTGCGGCAGAGTTGTGAATAAAATCGCGTGCAGCAATATCCAAAATACTGACAGAAAAACCGTAGTTGCGAAAGACCTCAATGCCGTTGCTGAAGCTCATTTTGATATTAAAGCAGAGAAAATTTCATTCCAGATAAAAGATGCCTCGTGGGAAGACGAAAATTCCATCAAAACAATTGAGTTTTCCACGCAGGATGTTGATAGCCAGGCCGGTTTTGAGAAAATCGCTGAAACTATCAAAAACTTTTCTCCAAACGCGAAAGTTTTCCTGCTTACATCAAATAGCGGCGATGGCATCAGCGTTACGTTGCCCGTCAATATCGCCATTCGATTGGCTCACACGGGCAAAAAATGTCTGCTTGCCGATTTCGATTTCAAAAATTGCGCGGTCTCGCAGGTTTTTAACATTCAAAACAGAACAGCGGCGATGAGGAGTATTTATCCTTCTCCGATTAAAAATCTTTTCATTGTCCCTGATTTTTCGCGTCAGCAAATGCTGCGAGCGTTTGAATTGTTTAAAAGCACACTCGATGTGATTCTTGTTTATCTGCCTGACGATACAGGTTCAGCGGACTGCCGGAAACTTATCGAATATACAGATGTGAAAATGATTTTCTAATCAACCACTCGTTTTCTATATAATTTAGAATCGAGAGACTTGATAAATCCCGTCCAGTTATCCTGACTTGGGTCGGTTTCGATTTTTTCCGTTATCTGATTCATTTTGGCATCAATATTGTCGAGGAAGTTCACCAGATAGGCCTCGGCTGTCATCGGCAGTTTGGGCGAGCCGAATTCATATTCGCCGTGATGCGACAAAATAATGTGCGTAATGCTGTCTAAAATTGTCTGGCTGATTTCAATCGCGTCCGCCTTCTGGTCAACCATCAGCGCAGTCTGGACAATATGGCCGATTAGCTGGCCTCTGTCGGTGTAGCCAAACGCCATTTCATAACTCAGCTCTTCGGTCTTGCCCATATCGTGCAGAAAAATTCCCGCCAGCACGAGGTCTGCCTGAAGATGTGGATAGCAGGGCAGTATTGCTTTTGCCGAGTTGAGCATATTATGCGTATGCTCAAGCAGTCCGCCAAGATAGCTGTGATGATTGCTCATCGCGGCAGGGGCTTTGCAGAATTTTTTCATCAGCTCTTTATCTTTAATAAACTCATCGACCAGAGCCTTGACAGATGGATTTTTTATTTCGCCGAGGATTTTTATCGTTTCCTCATACATCTGTTTGATGTTTTTTGGCGTTCTGGGCAGATAGTCGTCGATATTTATTTTTTCCGAAGGCACAGAAGCTATTTTGTCGGCGACGATTTGCAGAGTATTCTGATACAGTTCGCTCCTGCCGATTATTTGAACAAATCCCTCTTTCGGCAGCGACTTGAAAAGTTCCTCGGTCGCGTTCCATACCCTGCCGTTTGTTTTGCCGGTCTTGTCGGCAACGAACATCGCGATATAAAGCTTGCCATTGGTCGTGCTTCGCAGTATCGCCTGGCTTATCAAATACACGTCATTAATTTGCTGGCCTGCCTGAACCTGGTCTATAAACAAATGAGCCATAAAATTTCCTTATTTAGGGTGTAGGGTATGGGGGATAGGGTATAGGAAAGAAGTGGAAAATTAAAGATAAAAATAAAAAAAGCCCTTTCCAAACTCGAAAGGGCTTTACGCATACTATTCTATATTACCTGCCGCATTAATCCCAGTTGAACTGGCCGGACGGGCTGATAATGTTTTCAAGTTCTTCATTGACCAGCGCATCTTTGTTATTCTTAAAGTTCTCAAGTTCAGTCTGGCTCTTGTCCACGTTCTTCTGCAGTTCTTCGAGCCTCTTTTTCAAATTTTCATACTTAATTTGCTTTTTCTGAAGTTTTACATCAAAAGTCTGGCTCATTACATCTCTTAATTCCGCCTTAACCGTTTCCTTTTGCTTGTCGTCATTGGCGGTCCTGAATTTTTCAAGCAGTTCGTTTCGCTGGTCATTCAGCTTGATGTCCTTTTTCAAAACTTCCGCCAGAGCGGGATTGGTTTCTTCTGTTTCCATAATCTGGCGATACTTTCTCATATCAATCGCAATTTTTCTCATATAAGCCCGCGGGTCTTTTTCCTTCAACGCAGCCAGACTGTTAGCTTCGGCCGGCTCGTTTTTTGTCAGCCAGGCCATAAGCTCTGTCTCCATACCACGCATATTTTCGCGGTTTCTTTCCATAGGCATACCTAGTGTTCCATCAGGCCAAACACGTGGTCCATCTGGCATATTGCCCATTTCCGCCCCGCGTCCTTTACGTTCGGGTCTCATACCAGGCATATCTGTTGCGACGATTTTTCTCAACTCCATACGGAACTGGCGAGGATTATTTTCGCGAAGCTGCTCAAGTCTTGTGGCCTCGTTGGGGTCTTTAGCCCTGATATCGTCAAGTATCTTTTCCACAAATTCTCCGTTAAGGCGCATTCCCTCTCCGACCGGCCTTTCATCGCCCATTCTTTCGCCGCCCGGCCCATCATTGTCCTGCGGCTCGGCATTTACAAATACCGCCGTTGTCAGCAAAACCATTGCCGCGATTGTCAAAATTTTTAGTGTGTACTTCATTTCTTTACCCTTTCCAAAATGTGTTATCTGTTTCAATTATTTCTACTTCAACCTGTTCGGTTAGGTCGAGCAATCTTCCGTTTGTACCATTTTCTTCCCCATAATTCAGCGTCAGCAATTCGCTGTTCAACTGCGCAATCTCCGCTTCATACAGCGATATATCCGTTTCAGAAACAAGCTGAATATCCTGCTCCTGTATTTTTGCCGCGCTGCCGCCGGTGGAAGCGGGCTTATCTGGCCAAGTCAAAACAGCCGCCACAACTACTACTGCCGCGACCGCAGCGGCCTGTAATATGACCCTCGGCCAACTTATATGTTTTTGCGTCGAAAGTTTTGCAGCGATTTTTCGCTTTATTTCTTCTATCGTCTGTTCGGCAGGTTTCGCTGCTGGAAATTTTTCAAACGCGCCGTCAGCAAACGAAAAATCATCCTTCACCTGCTTAGCTTCAGAGGCCAAAAAAAACTTCGCCAGCAGGCCGTCGAGATTCTCATTTTTATTTTTAAATTTATTCATTTTCATTTTCCATTAACTGCTTGAGCCTTTTTATTCCGCGGTGCACCTTTGAAAGGCACGTTCCAATAGGCTCATTTCGCATCTTCGCAAGTTCCTCGAAGCTCAAGCCGGAATAAAATCGCATCGCGATGATTTCCGCCGTCTCGGCATCTAACTTTTGCATCTGCTTTGTGAGCTTATCAGTTAGATAACCATCGTCTTTTTCGACAGGCGTTTCTGTCAGGCACTGCTCGGCCATTTTATTCAGCATTTTTTCTCGCCGTTTTTTTGTTCGGATATAATCTGTAAAGAGGTTAGATGCTATCCTGAATAGCCACGGCTCGAACGTTTCGCTCTTGCAGCTTCCTATTTTTTCTGTAATTTTTAAAAAGAGCTCGCTAACCAATTCGTTCGCATCGTCCCTGTTACCTGCTAATCTGTAAAAGTAGCCGTACAAACGACTTGAGTAAATATCGACCATCTGTGAAAAGCCGTCAGACTGGCCTTTTTTGCACAGCTTTACAAGTTGCTCTATTTTCTCTTTACTCTCGTCCATCGGCATTTTCACTGTGTAAGACGCTTTCTAAACCAATCTTATTGCAAAATATCAAAAAAATTTAAGGATTTTAAAGACAAGTTTTTGTTTTAATTTACTTAAAACAATTCTCTTTACTTATATCGGCCAAACAGCTACAATCCCTCGCTTTCCAAAAGTATGATTTGTATTTTACAGGAGTTTTCTGATGTATGCAGTAATTGAGCAGGGCGGCAAGCAGTATATGGTTAACCAGGGCGATAGACTTCTCATCGAACTGGCTGACGTGGCTGACGATGCCCAGACGATAGAAATGGATAAGGTTCTGCTGGTTGGTTCGGGCAAAGACGCTAAAATCGGTTTTCCTTATGTAGCCGGGGCAAAGGTTATCGGCAGATTCGTTTCGACCGCTGCCGAGTCAATTGTTAAAGGCGAAAAATTATTTCCCGCTTATCGCAGACGACGCAAGGCCAGCAAAAAGCGCATCGGCCATCGCCAGAGACATATGGAAGTAACCATCGAGAAGATTGAAGCCTAACGTTTAAGGCATCTTTAATAAACGGAATTGATTATCCCCGCCATCGCTATGGCGGGGTTTTTTATTTTAAATTTTTCTGACTATTTCCATTCCACATTCTCCGCACAGGAAGCTAATCTCATATTCGCGTCTGTCTTCATCTGTCAGCGTCATTGGCTCTGCGGGTACGCCTGCAATTTTCCCGCGACAAAGCCCAAGTTCCTTTTGCAGACAGTATTTTGTAGTCATCACTATCCTGCCGGTCAAATCCAAGCCGGATTCAGCCGCAGGCTCGATTGTCTCTACTCCGTGCCTGCGATAAAAATCCTGTGCCTTTTTGTTCAGAACATTATCCGAATATATCAGATGTTTTTGCGGATAAGGAAAATTATTCTTCAAAATTTTCGCCGTCTCAATAGGCCTGTTCTCCGTCCGCGTCTTTGCCAATTGTTCAATAAGCTGCCGTCTGGCCTCATTTAATTTCGACACCGGCACAAAATACACATCGCCAGATTCAAATTTAAAATCGCCGCACTCAAAAAACGTATTTCCCAGTCTTGTGAGTTGGTTATAAAACGCCTGTTTAGCCGCGGGCTTTTTCTCCGCGACAACGGGTTGGGCATCAATTTTCACCGATGCCGAATTGCCGTCCTCATCGACGGCGTTCACTGTAAGGCCGGCAATTGTTATTTTAACCGCGATTTTTCGTTCCGCGGCGTTTGTATTAAGTTTATCGCAAAATAATTTATCGTAATTTCTGTAAATTTCCTGACCGACGAAAATCTCATCCGTTTTCTGCGGCCATACTTTCCGCCCCTCCATACCATTGACGGTTGTGCCCGATAGACTTCCCTGCCTGTCGAAAAAACAAATTCCATCGCCGTTGTTGAGAACTTTTTTGCCGTCTATAATAAAAGTTTTCCGGTCGGCTATTTTTACAATGCCGATAAATTCACCCACGGACTTGGGCGTATCATTCGACCCGATGTTTGAAAAAATTCCGCTTATACCGTAATCCGTAAATCCGCGATTAAAAGTTTTTATAAGATTCGGCTCAAAATCTAATTTGACCGTACCGGACGAACTTTTCCGCAAATCCTTTTTCGCTAAAATTTGGTCTAATTTTTTACGATAGTATCCGACTGTATTGACAACATAATCAACGTCTTTGAGCCTGCCTTCGATTTTAAACGAGCTTATGCCTGCGTCAATCAACTGTTCGAGTTCTTCGCTGCGGTTCATATCTTTAAGCGAAAGCAGATACCTATTTTTAACGATTGTTTTGCCGTCGCTGTCTTTCAGACTGTAAAGTTTTCGGCATGGCTGGGCGCACTGTCCGCGATTGCCGCTTCTTCCGCCGGCGGAATAACTCATCAGGCATCGCCCACTGGCGCCAACGCAAATCGAGCCGTGAACAAAACATTCCAGCTCGATATTTGTCTGGCTGTGAATTTGTTTAATCTGTTCAATGTTCAGTTCCCTCGCCAAAATCGCCCGCGAAAATCCGACTTCCTCAAGAAATTTTATTTTTTCAGCAGAACTATTATCCATCTGGGTACTTGCGATTAGCGGAATCGGCGGCAAATCAAGCTCCAGCAGACCGGCATCCTGAACAATCAAACCATCGACACCGATTTTATGAAGTTCGCCGATGAGCTTTTCCGCCTCGGCCAGTTCCTCGTTATTCAGCAGCGTGTTGAGCGCAACATAAACCTTCGCGTAATACTGGTGCGCAAAATCGCAGACTTTGGCGATATCAGCGACCGAATTACCGGCTGCCGCCCTTGCACTGAACTGCTCTGCCCCGATATAGACCGCATCAGCGCCCGCTGTTATAGCTGTGATTGCGATATCCGTGTTCTTTGCCGGCGCCAATAACTCGATTTTTCGTGTCATTTATGTACTTTCAATAAAACAAACCCAATGATAGCATTTTTAATCTTTGCGGCAACAGCCATTTTCGTGTAAAATGCCGAAATGCTCAAAATTCAAACGCCATTAACAGATGATGTCGTCCGCTCGCTAAAGGTCGGTGATGAAGTCGCCATCAGCGGGTTCGTCTATACCGCCCGAGATGCCGCGCATAAACGCCTGTGCAAACTAATCGCCGATGGCAAAGAATTACCGATAGACCTGAAAGGCGCAGTCATTTATTTTGTCGGCCCCACGCCGGCACGTCCAGGCAGGCCAATAGGCTCGGCCGGCCCGACGACTTCCGCTCGAATGGATGGCTTCAGTCCGATGCTATTAGCCGCGGGTCTAAAAGCAATGATTGGCAAAGGCGAACGAAATGACGCGGTGCGCGACGCTTTGAAAAAATACGTTGCCGTTCATTTTGCCGCGCTTGGCGGGGCAGGCGCGTTGTTGAGCCAGTATATAGTCTCATCCGAAATCATCGCCTACGAAGATTTAGGAACGGAGGCAATCAGAAAACTTGAATTTAAGGATTTTCCCGCGATTGTGGCCTACGATTGCTTTGGAAATACTTGTTTTAAAAAGTCAATAATCAGTAGTTAGTAGAAGGAAATAAATGAAAGCGGCGTTTCTTGGTCTTACAGGTTCGGGCAAAAGCACACTGCTGGCGGCGGTCAGCGGCAGAAAATACTCAAACTCCGGCGCAGCGCAGATTGAAGAGATTGTCGTACCCGTTCCGGATGACAGACTTGACTGGCTTTATGATTTATACAAGCCAAAGAAAACAGTCAGGGCGACGATTGATTGTCTCGATGTGCCTGGGCTGTCGTTTGCCGACGACCACACAAGGGCATCAGCCAGAAAGACACTCGGCAATGTGCGAACCGCCGATTTGCTTGTTCTGGTTGTCAGGGCGCACGGCGGGGGCGGAGTTAAGGCTGAACCGCTGAAGGACATTGCGGATTTGATGACTGAACTTTTGCTTGCGGATTTAGAGCTTGTCGAAACGCGAATAGAAAATCTCCAGAAGCAGATTACAAAACCGTCGAAAGAACAGGCCAAACAAAAGGCCGAACTTGATTTACAAATAAAACTTCGTCAGACAATCGAATCTGAAAAACCGCTCAAAATCGCGATTAAAACCGCCGATGAGCTTGAATTGGTAAAACCGCTCGGCTTTTTTACGCTCAAGCCGCTCGTTGTTGTTTTCAATACCGCAGAAGACAACCCGGCACAGGTTTTCGAGACGGCAGATATTATTGATTCGTCCGTGCAGACTATTTCCGTTTGTGCCGAGATTGAATACGAGATTAGCCAGCTCGATGCGGAGAGTAAAAATGAATTTATGAAAGATATGGGTTTGGCCGAGCCTGCCGCGAATAAATTTGTCCGAAGCTGCTATTCGGCATTGGGATTGATAAATTTTTTCACTGCGGGCGAAGATGAAAATCGTGCATGGTCGATTCCGCTCGGCACTGCCGCCCTCGATGCTGCGGGAAAAATCCACAGTGATATTAAACGTGGATTTATTCGCGCAGAGACAATGAGCTATAGTGATTTGAAACATTTGGGCGATGAGAAGGCGGTCAAAGCCGCCGGCAAAATGCGACTCGAAGGCAAAACTTATATCGTTCAGGACGGCGATATTATGAATTTCAGATTTAACGTGTAATTAAAGGCGGTTAGCCCCGGCAATACATTGCCGGGGTCATTGCGAGCGCAGCGAAGCAATCTCTTTGTGTCATTCCCGCGAAAGCGGGAATCCAGTTTTGAATTTTTGTTATTTGAATTTGTTTAGTCTCTTACAAATGAAATTGAGCGCAAAATGGTATCAAAATTTTGAAATGAGAATAAAAAACCCCCTTTCCCCCAAAGGGGGTTGAAGGGGCAGACAAAAATAAAACTGTACTATGGAGTCCATTTGAAAAGGTTATGGCTTGAAGCCTCCTGAAATAATCAGGTCATAGAATGCGTTGGGCTCGAACGCTATTATTCCCCATTATGGGGTTTTTAGTATGGTGTTATTTTAAGAGATGGAAATGATAATGACAATAACTTTTTTGGTTCCGGCTTGTCCGGGTTAGGATTTAGATATTAGAATTTAGAATTTTTTGTATCAATCTGTGTCTGATTTTTGTCAGGGAATAATTATGAAGGCTCTTGCATTAACAAAGGTTGCTCGGCTGGAAATCATTGACGTTCCGGCTCCGCAAATAAAAAACGATACCGATGTCTTGCTAAAAATCGCCGTCGTCGGCGTTTGCGGCAGCGATATCCACTACTACGAAACAGGTCGTGTCGGCTCGCAGGTCGTCTCGTTTCCGTACAGAGTCGGCCACGAATGTTCCGCCACCGTCGCGCAAATCGGCAAAGCCGTAAAAAATCTCAAACTTGGCGACCTTGTTGTAGTCGAGCCTGCTGTTTCCTGCCACAATTGCGACCAGTGCAAAATGGGACGGGAAAACACCTGCCGAAATTTAAAGTTCCTCGGCACTCCTGGTCAGTTTGACGGCTGCATCTGCGAATATATGGTAATGCCCGCCGAAAACTGCCTACCCGTTGCCGGCAAACTCACACCGATACAGGCTGCGTTGTGCGAACCATTCACAATCGGCCTGTATGCCGCAAAGCAGGGGCAGGGAGCCGATAGCAAAACAATCGCAATTCTTGGTTCAGGCCCAATCGGCCTTAGCTGTATGGAATCGGCACGTCTCAAAGGCGCAGAAAAAATATTCATCACTGACAAACTCGATTACAGATTAAACATCGCCATCGAGCACGGCGCATTCTGGACAGGCAATCCGGACAAGACCGATATCGTGAAAGACATTTTAAAATTACATCCGACAGGCGTGGATGTTGTGTATGAATGTGCGGGCCAGCAGAGTACGATTGACCAGTCAGCGGAAATTTTAAGGCCGGGCGGAAAATTAATCCTTGTCGGCATTCCGCGTGACGAAAGAATTTCGCTCCCGATAGATAAATTCCGCAGGAAAGAATTGACGGTTGTAAATATCCGCAGACAGAATCGCACAACAGAAGAAGCGATTAAAATTTTGGAATCAGCTAAAGTTAATGTTGATTATATGGTTACGCACAGATTTAAATTTGCTGATGGCGCAAAGGCGTTTGAACTTCTGGCAGGTTATAAAGACAGCGTCATAAAAGCTATGATTGAATTCTAATCGGCTTCATTTTTTATAATTTTTACAAATTCGCGGCTGGCATCTATCAGCAGTTTTACGCAATTTTGCATCGCGTAGTCGGTTGTCATATTATTTTTTTTCAAACCAATCGCGTCAATAACGCCAAACTTTTTATATTCCGATTTACTCACCTGAACATCGCCTGCAATTACTGCGACTTTTGTATTTGTTTGCCGTGCTAATCGAACGATTCCGGAAATAACTTTTCCGCCAAGCGACTGATTGTCAAATCTGCCTTCGCCGGTTATTATCCAGTCTGCGTCCGTCAAGTCCTTTTTCAGATTTATGACGCTTATAATTGTTTCTATTCCTGAAACAATATCGGCATTCATAAAAGCCGCAGCTCCGGCTCCTAATCCGCCTGCGGCTCCGCCTCCTGAAATATCAGAGACATCAATGTTTAATTTGTCCCTGATTAATCCGGAAAGGCGTTTAATCGCGGCATCCAGCCTTTTGACCGTTTGAGGATTCGCTCCCTTTTGTGGGCCAAAAACTTCAGCGGCGCCATTTTGTCCGTAGAGGCTGTTGGTAACATCGCTAAGAACTTTTACTCTGCAATCAGGTAGTTTGGGCGGAGGGATAATTTTTTCTATTCTTTCAAGACACTCTCCGCCAAGACCGACAGATTTGCCGTTACTATCCAGAAATTGCCAGTCTAACGCCATTGCCGCGCCCACTCCCATATCGACGGTTGCGCTGCCTCCTATGGCTAATAGTATTTCATAAGGAAGTTTCTCTAATGCCGCGGCAATCAACTGTCCCGTTCCATAAGTTGTGGTTTTCAGTGGATTAAGCTGGTCTTTGGATAATAATGTAATGCCGCTGGCGCAGGCCATTTCTACTAATACGGTGCGAGTCTTTTCGAACCACGCGAAGCCTGCATCTACTTCCATATTCGGCAGCGGACCCATAACTTTTCGGGGTATCCATCGGCCGTTGCAGGCGGCAATCATCGCATTGGCAGTTCCTTCGCCGCCGTCTGCTAATGGCTTTGTCAGAATTTGAGCTTTCGGCAGTTGTTCAACAATGGCATCCGCAATAGTTTTACTTGCTGTTTCAGCGCTCAAACAGCCTTTGAATGAATCTGTTGCAACAATAATTTTCATTGCAGATTAGCGTCCCGTATACCTGTCGGTTTCAATGTAATAAGGGCGCGACGAATGCCATGAAGCGATAATCGCGCCCCTATGAGTTTCCGCTATGGTCTGTACATCTGCGGCACATACTGTTTGCATCGTTTCTCTGCGAATATCTTCTTGAAACGCGCGAATCTCTGAATGCCATTTTCGAGCGGGACTTTAACCCAATCTTCGCCGATGAGCGGCCTGGCGTATTTGACGAAATCGTCGGTTACGTCATACCGGTTCTTTGCTATCCAGCTCTGCGGTATCTGCCGAACGAAATTTGCAACCTTCGACAGCTCAACTTTGTCGTAACCTGCGTGGTAAGTGTCTCCCGGTTGACGTACAATGGTGGCCATATAGCCTGTTCCATCCTTGAGAGCTACTTCAATCGCGTGTTTGCCGACGTTGAACGCTTCATCAAGGTCAACGGTGGAGGCGAGTACTGACACCATACGCTGCTCGAGTCCGGAAACATTGCCCCATGCCGGGCCGTATATGGACAAATTCTTTGAGTTGAGGTAATTAATAACAGCCTGACTGGCTGTGATTTGGGCGGCGCCGTAGTTGATATGGCCGAAGCAGTCGCGCGATGCGCCGATATCTCCGACTTTCTGGCCTTCGCTTAAGACAACGATGCAGCGACCGCTGCGTCCCAATTCTTCACGGACAGTGTCTGCGATTTCTTCGAGCGTGAAATGAGATTCCGGCAGGTAAATATGCAGGGGCATTTCACGGTTCGGGTCTCCCAGCCGAGCGGCGGCGGGAATGAAACCTGTCTCATTACCCATAGCTTCGAGGACTATGACGGGGTTGTGTGTGCAGCACCCCATACTTTCCTGATTAGCGTTTTGGATAGTATATGCCCAGTAGCGTGCGACGGAGCCATAGCCTGGGGTGTGGTCAAGAAACTTGAATTCCTGGTCGCCTACGTCGTTGTCAACGGTTTTTGGAATTCCGACTACGATGAGGTCTAACTGTCGCTTTTTTGCCAGGTTTGATATTTTGTTGGCGGTGTCCATAGAATCGTTACCGCCGATGTAGAAGAAATAGCCGATGTTATGTGCTTTGAACACTTCGATAACTCGTTCGAAATCCTCCTGCCGGTTTTCCGAAAGTTTGTAGCGGCAGGTGCCGATAGCTCCGGCGGCGGGGGTGGTGGCTAATAAATCAATCTCTTTTTGTGGCTGGGCGGAGATGTCAACCAGTTCCTCCTGGAGAACGCCCTCGATGCCGTGCTTGCCGCCATAGACGTTTCCGAATTTGGACGGGTAGGCTCGACAGCCTTCTATGACACCTCGCAGAGAGTTGTTAATTACCGGCGATGGCCCGCCGGATTGTGCGACTAATACATTATTTGTCATAAAATTTTTCCTTATGCAAACTTTAAGGCTCATTCTCAATAATAGATATCCGTAAAATTGGGCGTTATGTCTGCTGCGACAGTTTCCGAAATCCAGAAATCAGTCGGAACGGTTTGTAAAACCGATGTCGGCACCAGCGGAGTTACCGGCCCATGTGCAACTAATCTTGTTACCAACCTCTGCCATGAAACGAATGTGCCGGATGTCTGAAGGTTGTTCATATCGAGTCTGTGTTTGGCTTCGAGAACCTGTGCCGGCCCGATGGTTGCCGCTCTCGGAGGTACATTGGCCATATCGCCGCTCTGACCGAAAGTGCCGTGGAGAGAATTCTGGGCAATCGAAATTACGTTTAAGGTTACGATTTTTGGTCCCATTTGCTTCCATTCTTCCAGACTGTCAGCGGCAAATTCGGGAGCATCGGGGTCAACGAACGCAAGGTGGCCTGTCCAGCCTGGCCCGCTGTAGCATACATCGGCGCCGCCCAGGTCGGTCAGCATTTTGCCGTAATCTTTGAAGTTCTTGTTGTTTGGCCCGTGTATCTGCTGTTCCTTTGGTCGAAGTTTTTTGTCTAACCTGAAGTAGAAGTTCTGCTTCATCGCGTGCATAAAGCCCGGTCCGTAAGATTCCGGAGCAATGTTTCCGTCTTCATCCGCCCACTCGTCCATATTGAACGTATGGAGGTTTTTGCAGTTGACCTGGAATTTGTTGAGAAGGTCAGCAACATACTTGTAGATAGGTTCTGGCTGGCTGAAAATAAAGACGATTTTTTCGTTTTTGTCAGCGGCCGTCTTGATGCGGTAGAAGATGTCCATTATGACGTTGAAGTCAAACTCATTGTCCTTAAGTACGCGAATCTTGAAGTCAGGATTCGGATGCTTTGTGATATCCGCTCTTTTTATGTTCCTGACTCTGGCCAGAACCTTCTTGTCCCGGAAGGCAAGATGCATTGACGGACTAAATTCGAATTTTTTTTCTTTCATTGCTTTCATTTACTTCTCCATAAAAAAATATTATTTGTGAACTTTAATTTTATTGAAACATTCCTATTTGGCTAAACTCTTTAAGACATCGAGGCTGTTTTTAATTACTATCTCTTCGGCAGTTGCATCACAGTTACGGGTGTCCACACAATAGCCGCCTTCGCCGATTGCTTTCTTTGTTGGATAGTAGCCTGTGTAGTCGTTTGCGAGAACCACTATATAAGTATATTTGAAGGGGCTTTGCTTTTTAATCTTCGCCCCGATTTCGTTATATGGCTCGCCGGGAAAACTAATTAAGGCAACATCTCCCAAAGCAATACCCACCATTTCCAGGTTGATGGATTCACCTTTTTTCTCGTTTAGTTTAAGAAGGAGATATGCTTTGTAGTCATCTCCAACACCATCGGCAAGTGGTGCAATTTTACCGCCCGATTCAGCTATAACTTTCTTAGCCCAACTTAGCTCCTGGGGAGTTATAGTTCTGTAGGGAACACTGAATTTTTTCGATATCGATTTAATTTTCACATCGGCCTTTTGCGATTTTATTTTGCCGACGATATCCACAACGGCCTTACCCATAGCCGTGCCTGTTCGGGTAACTCCCGCCCAATCTCTGTCTTTCAAACCATCTATATCCATAGTTCCCTGGGCGCCATTGAGAAACATCGCGATTCCGCCGAATTTGTCCTCAATAATTTTTGACGCAAGTCCGGGATAATCGGCGGAAATCATATAATTATCGCCTGACATTACGTTGGGATGTCCTGCATGATTATAGACAGTGGCAATAACTGAATCCGGGTTATCGGCCGAGACTATTTTCACAACCCCGACTTCGTTATTCGCTTCTTCCGCCGGGCCAATAATGTTTTCCGCAGGATAAGGTTCCCAATTCATTACAATTTTGCCGTCTTTAGTCCAGAGCCGACGATAGTGACTGACTGTGGTCTCTTCTCCTCTGTCATAGCCTATTGTTGCTGGATGAAGAGCATCGCTTGCCTGACAGATTACCTGGATAACTTTCGGGGTGAACTCTTCAGCAGCATATTTTTCGGCACTGAGGTTTAAAATTCCGCACAATGCCGGGCCGGAATGAGTATGAGTACAGGCAATTATCATATTTTCTGCCTGGATACCTGTTTTTTCGGAGACGGCTTTTCTGATGTGATTAGCAAGCGGGTTTGCATATATGGCGCAAACATCACAGGAAACAATAACAATGGCATTTTTCTTGTTGCCGTCCGGGGAAACCACCAATGCCCGTGCAAAGAGCGAATCGTGAATACCTTCGGACTTATGACTGCGAATCATACCGTCCATCCATACGTTTTCCTTTGGCGTTATATCAATTTTTGCTGCGCCTGCCATTAATACTTGGTCGGACATTTTAATAAGCTCCTTTCAGATTAAATCTTATAGCAGGAATTTCCTTTTATCCACGTTTGTAATACTTCAAATTTATCATTCATTATGACAAAATCTGCGTCATACCCCTCTTCAATTTTACCCTTGCGGTCATCTATTTTAAGAACTTTTGCCGGGTTGGAACTTGCCATTTTGACGGCCAAAGGCAATTCGATGTCAAGCATAGATACGGCATTTTTAACAGCAGTGTCCATTGTTAATCCGCTGCCGGCCAGTCCGCCATTTTCAACCAATCTTGCCGGTGCGCCATAATAATCTATTTTGACCTCTCTATCGCCGAACTTGTACACGCCTTTTCCAAGACCGGCTCCAATATTTGAATCGGTAATCAGGCAGACCTTGTCGTTTCCCTTGCATTGCAATGCCATCTTTATCGCGATGGGGTCAACGTGAACCCCGTCAAGAATAAAGTCAACGCTTACATTTTTATCGGCAAGTATGGCCTCGACAGCCCCGCAAGGTCTGACTCCCTCGTCAGTTTCTCTAGGAACATGAAAAACATCATAAAAATGTGTGGCGTGGTTCGCTCCTGCTTTTATCGCGTCAATAGTTTGTTTTACACTGGCTTTTGTATGAGTTATAAAAACAGGACATCCATTTTCGGCCATGATGGGTATTAACTTTGTTACGTCTTCAAAGTCCGGAGAAATACTGAAAATAGCTTTGTAAGGTCCAGCGGCAGTTATCAGATTTTTAACTCTCTCGATATCTGCTTTTCCGAGAGCCTCCTTCGGCAATGCGCCAGTCAGGGCAAGAAACGGCCCTTCAAGATGAAATCCTAAAATCTGTGCGCCGGTACTTTTAACATTTGTCAGCTTTGACAGAAATTCAGCGTCTTTTCCTTTCGGCAGGGGGCATACAGTCGGCAAAAAGCCCGTAACGCCGTATTGAGGCAAAATTTTGCATATTTGAGCCAAATCTTCCGTGCCGTTATCTATTAAATAATTTTGCAAACCGTGAATATGCAAATCTATGAATCCTGGGGCAAGATAATTGCCATTTGCGTTTATTGTTTCATCGACCCGTTTATCGGGTTTATCTCCGGAAGAATATATTTTAGAGATTTTGCCATCGACTATAAGCATTGTCGAGTTTTTAATTACTTTATCCGCAAGAATTACGCAGGCGTTTTCAATTAGTAATTTTGACATTTTTGTCACCCCTGTAATTGGTTGAAGTCAGCTTTATCATATCGCCTCGGTAAACAGATTCAAAAACCGCTAAGGCATTGCCGTTGGAATCGTAAGATGTTTCTACTGTCAAAAGTATAGGGCTGTCAGGTTTTACCTTTAGTATTTCAACTGCCTCGCTGTTTGCTCCAATGGCTTCGATGCTTTCAGTGCCGTATGAAATATTGAGATTTTCGGCTTCTGCCCATAACTCAAAAAAGTCTATTTTTATGAGCATTTTATCGTTTATAGATGATGAGTATTTTATCGGTATAAATGCACGGTCATAAGCGGCCGGCTCATCATTTATGATGTCTAACCTTTTGGCAAGCAGGCATTCATCATTTTTATTGAGGTTGAGATATTCAGTGATTGATGGCGGCGGAGAAACTTTCTGGCAGCTTATCAGTTTTCTTTTTAAATGGGAAGCGTTTTTCAGGATTGAATTTGAAAAATCGCAGTTCACAATTGACACCTTTTGAGGTTTTATATTGCGGACATAAGTTCCTCTGCCCTGAAACCTCTCGACAAGCCCCTGTTCCTGAAGAAGTCGTATCGCGTGCCTTGCCGTAATTCTGGAAACTCCAAAATCTTCACATAACAGCCTTTCGGGCGGGAGTTTCTGCCCGGCAGCATAATGTCTGCCTAAAATCTGATTCCGCAAAGAGTTATATAATCTGTTATATTCCGACATTTTATCTCGATACACTAATTATAACAAATGTTATAACCAATTTTCTGAAAGTCAAGAAAAAAATCCACAAAATCATTAGTTATTGGATTTTATATTTGACAAATATGTTATAATGCGTTACTTTAGCGTCAAAATAACATATTTTAGTAACACTTTAGCCGAGTGTCAAATACGACTTGTCATTCCCGCGCAGGCGGGAATCCAGAGCGTAGGGTGGACAGATTTTCTGTCCACGCGTTTCAAGTTTGTAGTTTGTAGGGTGGGCTTTAGCCCACGCGGTTTTTTTTACAATCGGCCAAAGTGTTGCCATATTTGGAGTTTGATAAATGACGTTAAAGCCAACATCGCAGGAACGGCAAAATGCCATCCGTCTTATGATGAAGACGGATAAGGCGTTCACCGTGGGCGGGTTGTCAAAAAAATT
>MHXU01000012.1 GCA_001824555.1 Planctomycetes bacterium GWC2_45_44 | reverse complement strand
GATAAATTCAGGTCGTTAAGTCGGTTAATTGCTCGCAGAAAGGTTGTTTTGCCGCTGTTGGCAGGGCCGATGATACCGAGAATTTCATTTTTACGAATTTCTATGTTCAGATTTCTCAACACAGAAAGCTCGTCATAGAAGCAGTTGAGATTAACGGTTTTTATAGCGGCGTTGCCTACCATATTTTTTTCTTTCGATAGTGAGCACGAAGCACAATGCTCACGATATTCATTAAAAAGACCAGGGCGATAAGCACAAAGGCGGTCGCGAAACTGATTTCAACCGGCATATTTGGTACCTGCGTCGAAATAACGTAAAGGTGGTACGGCAGGGCCATAACCTGGTCGGATATCGAATGCGGCAGGCGCGGCAGAAAAAACGCAGCGGCGGTAAAAAGTATCGGCGCTGTTTCGCCGGCCGCTCTGCTCAAGCTCAATACTGTACCAGTGAGAATGCCGGGCATCGCGTAAGGCAGTACGCAATACCGTGTCGTCTGCCATTTTGAGGCACCCAGCGAAAGGCTTACCTCTCTGAAAGTAGCAGGTACGGATTCCAAAGCCTCTTTTGTCGCGGTAACAATGACAGGCAGGCTCATTATCGCAAGCGTCAAAGAGCCTGCGAGAATTGACGTTCCGAATTTAAAAAACATTACAAACAGAGTAAAGCCGAAAAGACCATATACGATTGACGGTATGCCTGACAGATTTACAACGGATAATTTAATCAGCCTGGTAAAGAGATTGTCTTTTGCGTATTCCACAAGATAAACGGCCGACAGTATTCCCACCGGCAGCGAGCAAATCATCGTGCCTGTTATCAGCAGCATCGTGCCGATAATCGCGGGGAATATGCCGCCTTCTTTCATTCCGTTTCGCGGGTTCTGCGAAATAAATTCCCACGATACGGCGCTGATTCCATTTTTGAAGATGTAGGCGATAATCAGCACAATCGGCACGACAACCAGAAAGGCTATCAGGCCGAGAATCGCAAAGGCAACAGTCTGACGTATTTTCGCAGCGGTCATTTTCTATTCCTATGAGCACAGAGTTCTGCAAAGATATTTATGATAAATGTAATTATAAACAGAATCAGTCCTACGGCGAACAAGGCGAAGTAATGTTCCGAGCCTCGCACGGTTTCGCCCATTTCCCCGGCGATTGTGGCGGTGAGCGTTCTTAGCGGCTGAAGAATCGAAGTTGGCATAACCGGAGCATTGCCCGTAACCATCATTACGACCATAGTTTCGCCGATTACTCTGCCGATGCCGAGCATCACGGCGGCGATTATACCCGATGAAGCGGCCGGCAGAATAATCCGCCACAGCGTCTGCCATCTTGTCGCGCCAAGTCCTGTCGCGGCCTCTCTATAACTCCTCGGCACGCCGACAAGGGCATCTTCCGACATACTTATTATCGTCGGCAGAGCCATAAACGCCAAAAGCAGACTGCCTGTAAGACCGCACATTCCTGTTGATAAATGGAATGTGTTTCTCATAAACGGCCCAAGCCAGATAATTCCGATAAATCCCAAAACTACGCTCGGAATCGCGGCGAGAATTTCCACAAGCGATTTGAGAACGCCTTTGATGGATTTGGGGGCGACTTCGGCGATGAACATAGCCGTGCCAACGCCTAACGGTACGCTGATAGCGATGGCAGCAATAGTTACATATAAAGAGCCGAGGAAAAGCGGCATAATGCCGAAAGACGCAGGGTCCGAAACGGGCAGCCAGTTTTTGCCGAACAGAAACGAACCGACCGAATGGCTGGCAAAAAGCGACAGCGCGTCTTTTAGCAAAAATAAAAAAATCAGAAAAACAAACGCGATAACGAGAAAGCCGCTAAGCCTTATGCACAGTTCAATTATAAATTCACTGGGTCTTTTCCGCACCGGCAACTCCTAACGGAACAAACCCTGTTTCAGCGAACTGCTGCTGGCCTGCGGGACTTAACGCGAAGTCTATAAACTGTTTTACCGCGCCTTTAGGTTCGCCGTTGGTGTAAAAATAGAGAAGCCTGGCAAGCGGGTACTTGCCGTTGTTGACCGCTTCTATGTCCGGCAAATAAAATTCATCTTTCTTTGCGACCTCAACGGTTTTTGTTCTGTCGGAAAGATAACCCATTCCCATATAACCGATGGCGGCTTCGTTATTGGCCACCTCTTCGACGATAGCCTGCGAAGAAGATAACAGAAGGGTTTGAGGTGAAAATTCCAGATTACTGTTGCTGTCTCCGAGATTAACGACTTCTTCCTTGAAGTGGGCATAAGTACCGGAGCTTACCTCTCTGGAAAGCGTAACGATAGCAATATCCTTGCCGCCGAATTCTTTCCAACTTTTTGCTTTGCCGGTGAAAATATTGTGAAGGTCCTGAATTGAAAGTTTGTCTATGGGGTTGTTTTTGTTGACTATCAATGCCACGCCGTCGTGAGCTACGGGAATTTCTTTCGGGAAAACTCCCTGTTTATTGGCCTGTTCGATTTCCTTCGGCATCATTTCGCGCGAGGCCGAAGCGATATCGCAGGACTTGTTGATTAGCGAGGCGACTCCGACCCCCGACCCGCCGCCTGTAACAGATACAAACACGCCGGGGTTGGTCTTCATAAATTCTTCGCTCACTTTTTGAGCGGCATTGACGAGGGTGTCTGAACCTTTTATCTGGATTGTGCCTTGCGTGTCATTGCTGTCAGCGACCCTGCCGCAACCTGCAAAAAAGGCTGTTAAAATTAGTAAAAACGCCATCCATGTGTAAGTATTTTTCATCGTGCGGATTCTATCCGCGAGTAATAAAGTTGTCAAGAGTAAGCTCCTTAAAAACAATGTTAATATTTTTCTTAAAAATTTGAACATTATGTCATCAATAAGTCCCGGTTTTCTGACAAGTTACCAATCATTACAATGTTAAATAAAATCCATATCTTAGAAACAACGCCACATCGTTTCTGTCATTATTGTAGAAATCGCCGGGGAAGAAAGCTTCCCCTTCAATTCTATGCTCTATATCCTTGCTGACTTTGTACTTAAGCATTACCTTTGCCAACTGTCCGCGGAAATTACCGCTCTTGCTCATTCCGCCTGTTCCGGCTTTATAGGTGTTTTCATCCGCAAAAAGCAGATTGTAGCCGCATCGCAGGCTTAGTTTCTCCGTCAGATTTGTTTCCCAGTCGGTATAAAGTCTGTGCAGATTGGAGTTGTCATAGCTTCTGCCGTCAATCGAGTCTATGCTGCCCTGATAAAGCACGCTCCATGAATCGACACGCGCCCAGCCTCTGTCGAAATTCTTGTCGGGGTCATTGTTTCCGGAAAGATATTCATAACCGAAATAAAGTTTATTCTTATGTTCATCGTTGAAATTATATATCAACTGGTTATTTGAGGCAAAAGCGCCGAGGCTTTTTCCGTTTTTATGGCCGAACTGCGGGGCAAATTCCATATCATACTGCCAGCTTTTATTCAGTCTGCCGTATTTTCTTATGCCCAGCGTATAAATCTCGCCTTCTGAACCTTTACTTGTTTTTCTGTCGGTATCGTGTTTGTAAATCAAATATCCGTCAATGCCGGCATCTTTTCCGGTTTTTTGGGCCAAATAAAGAATCGCGCCGCGCTCATCCTGCTCTGCTAAATCATTATCTTCGGGGCCGTCTCTATCGTTAATGGGCTTGAGATATTTTGCGCTGTCGGCATAATTCTGCACCCACACGAAGTCCATTGTGGTATCAGAAGCGTCAAAATTATAAGTGAACCGCAGAGCGTCAAAAAAGGAAGTCCTTCCTCCATCTAACGGCGTACCATCGCTAATCAGCCAGCCATTGCCGAACTTGAGTTCCTGCCTGCCGGCAACAACAGTGAGCGTCATATTAAAGGCGTTGCGCCAGGTAAGATTGAAGCTGTCGAACAATAACTCGTTTTTTACAAACTGCGGGTCCATTGAAGTCGGCTTGACATAGTATCGAGGTTCTGTTGTAAGCCGAATGTTGAAATCAAGGTCATCGCTGATTTTTATTTTTGCCGAGCCGCGTATGCGAAAACGCGGCAGAGCCAAACGCTCATGGTCAACAGGTTTGTTATCGAGTTTGCGGTTGTTGTCATATTCCGCGCGAAGTCTTAAATCCGCACCGAGTTCCAGCCAATCCGTCGGGCGCTTCCAATTATATTTGGGTGTATTTGAGTCAGATACCGCCGAAGAAGCGGTACTGTCGCTGATGGCACAGGCCACAGTAAAACACATCGCTGCGATAACTACAATTCCCTGTTTCATTAGAATCTCCGTAAAAATAATATTCTATTGTCGAGTCTGTTCCGATGACGAAATTATAGAGTTAAAGTAACGGGGAATTGTTATGCTGATGTGTGCGTTGTGTTAGGATTGTGTTAATTTTGAGGCAGGAAAATTGTAAAAACACAGCCTTTGCCGACGGTGCTTTCGACGGAAACGCCGCCGCCGTGGACTTGCGCGATATGTTTTACAATAGCAAGTCCCAAACCTGTGCCGCCGAGTTTTCTGCTTCGAGCTTTGTCAACGACGTAAAATCGCTCGAAAATACGGTCGAGATGTTCTTTGTCTATCCCGCAGCCTGTATCGGCAACAATAATCTCGATTTTGCCGTCTGATTTTTTTACGTTAATTTTAATTTTACCGCCTTCAGGGCTGTACTTGACAGCATTGTCGATAAGATTTAAAACCGCCTGCTCTATGAGTGTGGAATTTATTTTTGCGGTTAATTTTTCATCGCAGGCGATATCATTTTTTATGTTTTTGCTCTCCGCCTTAATTTTTGAAAGTTCAACGGCGGAAATAATAACCGGCTTTAAAAGAACGGTTTCAAAAGCCAATTTTCTTTTTTCGCTGTCTTCTTCCAGTCTGGAAAGACTTAGCAAGTCGTCCACAATCAAGTTGAGTCTGTCGGTATGTTTGGCGATAATTTCGAGAAATCGCTTTGCTTCCTCCGGCTTGTCGATAGCTCCTTCCTGGAGCGTTTCCACAAATCCCTTAATAGACGTAATCGGCGTTTTTAGTTCGTGCGAAACATTCGCGACGAAATCGCGTCTTACTTCTTCCATTTCGTTGAGAACCTTTGCTAGTTCCGCTAATTCGGCCGAGTCCGGTATTGGCAATCTCTGGCTAATCTGCCCCGAAGCGAAACCCTGTGCGGCCTTTGTCATTTGTTCTATCGGACGGCTTAGTCTTTTGGAAACAATCCAGCTCACAGCGGCGGCGCAAACCGTTATGATTAAGCCCGTCCACAGGATTTTTTTGTAAAGGCGTGCGAGTTCATTGTCTATAATTGCGACAGGCACAGATGTTCTGATAACAGCCAAAATTTTGTCGGCCTGTTTTATTGAAACAGCCCAATACATCATATTTTTGCCGAGCGTGTCGCTGAATCGCAAAGACTTTCCAGTGTCGCCGCTAATGGCCTCTTTGATTTCCGGTCTGTCGCTGTGGTTCTTCATTAGTATTGGGTTTTCATCGGAATCGCCTATAACCAGACCGTCCGGCAGGATAACTGTAATGCGAGTTGAAACTGTTTTGCCGAGTGCCTTGCAGATATTATCAATTTCCGGGAAATTGCCGGAAATTATTATCGGCTTGATTTGATACTCGACCAGACGGGCTTTCGCTTCAAGACTGCTTACGACCTGATTGTAATAAAATATACGGAATGAATGCGATGCGCACCATGTAACAGCCAACAGCACGGCAAGGGCGATAACCAAAAAGGCCGGATAGATGTGCCAAATTAACTTTCTTTTTTTCATCACTCAATCTCTAAAGCGATAACCTACGCCGCGAACAGTTTCGATATATTTTTCGTATTCTCCCAATTTTTTCCTTAGTGAGACTATTTGAACGTCGATAGCTCTGTCCGTAACGAGATAATCTTCGCCGTGGATAGAGTCGACAATTTGATACCTTGTAAATACTATTCCCGGCCTTTTAGCTAACGTGTAAAGAATATTGAATTCTGTGAATGTAAGCTCGACGGGTTTGTTTTTAATTAATACCTGCCTGCGCGATGGGTCGATAGCCATCTGGTGTATTTTAACCGAAGCTTTTTCCAAATCGCGGGCGATTGGTCTTTGCAGTACTCGGCGGATTCTGGCAACAAGCACTTTTGGACTGAATGGCTTTGTAACATAATCGTCTGCGCCAAGTTCCAGACCGGTAACAATATCAGTCTCTTCGCCTTTGGCTGTGAGCATAATTACGGGGATATTCTGTGTTTTTGTGTCGTTTTTGAGTTTTTTGCAGACATCGAGGCCGTCAATGCCGGGAAGCATAAGGTCGAGTATAATCAAATCCGGCAGTTTGGCTCCTGCCTTTGCCAGAGCCTGTTCGCCGGTGGCTGCGGTTTCTACCTTGTATCCATTTTTGTCGAGGTTGTAACGCACTAATTCGAGTACATCTTCCTCGTCATCTACTATTAGTATTTTTTCATTCGCCATTGAAGCAATCAATCATTTTAGCTGCGGGTTAGCGTTAATAAATTTTAAAATGCACGCGCAATATGCCGGTTTCGTGCAGAGTTTCGATAATCTCAAGAATGGCAATCAGCCAGACAAACCACAACGCGCTGTATATATTTCTTTTGAACACCTTTGGGTTCACCATGTATGTATCAGGCTCCTGAAAGAGCGAGAATTTTGGGAAAAACGATGGGACCTTTTTGCAATAGGCTTCAAAAGATTCTCCGTGAGCCTTCGCCAGTCTTTTTTCTTCTCCGCGGATTACGCCCGGATAATACAACAGGAAGAAAATCAGGACGACAGCCGGTATCAGCAGAGTTTCTGTCGCAAGGCCTACACCGAGGGCGCCGATTAGGCTGAAAAAATATAGCGGATTTCTTGAGATTGAATATGGGCCAGCGGTAATCAGCGTATTGTTTTTGTAACCTGCTATATACAGAGCGCACCACATTCTGCCTAATGCCGCGATGCTTGCCAAAAAGCAGCCCGCTGCGAACAGGGCGGTATCAATAAGTTCATATTTGCCCCAGTAGCTTTCGCTAATCAAAAGGATTACGACTAACGCTATAATAAAAGCACGAGAAGCAAAAATACGTAATTTTTCACTGATTGAATGATATGCCATTTGAGAATCCATTTCCTTATTTTAAAATTGGTGATTAGTTTTCTGTTAACTTCCATACACAGGAACTCGTTTGACTCTGGGGCCTATCCTTGTAACAATCTCATAAGGTATGGTTTGCAGCATATTCGCTATTGATTCCACGCTGTTTTTGGAATCGCGATTATTATCGATGATTACAATTTCACTGCCGACGGTAACTTTGGCGTTCTTGTTGAAGATCGCGGTCAAATCGACGATGGTTTGATCCATACTCACCCTGCCGATTACCGGAACATAGTCGCTGCCTATCTTCATCAGGCCTCTGTTCGATAGTCGCCTGTCATAACCGTCGCCATAACCAATCGGAACTAATCCAATAACGGTATCCTTGTCGGCATGCCAGGTGCAGCCATAGCCGACATAACTGCCTTTGGGTATTTTTTTGATAACGGTCAAACAGCTAATCACTTTCATCGCGGGCTTGAGGTCGCAGCTATTTGACAAGCCCGGCAGGGGGGTATAACCATAGACGGATATTCCGGGACGAATCATATTAAAACCTACGTCAGTTAAATTCAGCACGGCGGCAGAATTGGCTGCGTGAACAATGGGGATTTTAATGTTTCGGTCTAACAATGTTTTGTTGAAATCCTTAAATCGCCGTAACTGTAAATCCGCAAAAGAGTGGTCAGCCTCATCGGCGCTGGCGAAATGAGTATAAAAACCTTCTATTTCAATCGTCTCTTCTTTAGCTATTTTATCAATAAGCGATAACAGATTTTCTTCATTAAGTCCCATTCGGCACATACCGGTATCTAATGAGAGATGAATTTTAGCCGTTTTTTTCAACTTTTTCGCGGCGGTTGAAATAAATTCAACATCGTCGTCTCGCATCGCTGTCAGGCGTATTTCATTATTCACCAGCCGGCAGGCAATTTCCTGCTTCTGTTCGCTCTGGTATATGCTGAATTCAGAACCGAAAAGCAATATGGGTTTTTTCCACCCTAACTCCAAAAGCTGTTCAGCCTCCGCAATCGTGGCAACGCCAAGCATATCGACATTAGCCGTCTCAAACGCCGGCAAAACTATGTCTATTCCGTGGCCGTAGGCATTGCATTTGGCCGCGACGCATAAACGGGGATTGCCTGCGATTCTTTTGAGAAGATTGCAGTTATGCGAAATTGCAGATAAATCAATTTCTGCTGTCAGATGGCAAGTTTTTGTTTTCATATAATAGTTCGTGAGGCGTTGAACTGTTCAAATCTTTTTGAGACACGCACATAAGTATTCGGATTTACAATGCTTATAAAAATGCGCCCGAGAGGATTCGAACCTCTGACCTACGGATTAGAAACAAGTAGCTTGGAAATTATAAGCGCATTAGAATCAATAAGTTACAACACCACAAAAAAACATTTGACTACAAATTTAACCGAAAACAACATCGAAATCCAGCACAATTTGACAAAACTCATAAACCGCTGGGCATCGCTCCCTTCAAATGTCAAAACTGCAATCATAGTATTGATTGGGGGTGATGAAAATGAATAGGCGAAAAAGAGAGAATTGGCGGAAATTCAGAGCCGAAATTTCACAAAAAATTTTCCGCCCCGAAGTCCTTGCGAATACGGCAGTTATCTTCGCCAAAACCCAGAGCGGGTGTTCGCTTAAAATAGTGTTATATTTCAAGAAATTCCCTGTATTTGTCCGATAAAAAGGCATGG
>MHXU01000011.1 GCA_001824555.1 Planctomycetes bacterium GWC2_45_44 | reverse complement strand
AAAACCGGCAAAATTGACGAAAAGGAACGCAAAAATGCGATAAGCGATTTCGTCAAAACTCTCTCGGCCGAACACAGAATGCTGATTATCCTCAAAGGTCAGCTCTATGGCGGCAACTGGGAACCGATGTACCAGGACTTGAAGAATCGCCTCGATGGCAAGCCGTATATTTTCAAACTGGCAAACCGCATTAACGATGACATTGAGAGAATCGAAAAAATGAGACAGTTTGAGCAGCAGTTTGACTGCAACCTCTGCGATTTTGTCGATTCTGTTGAATAAAGGAAATAATGAAGTAAAGAAATAAAGAAGTAAGGAAAACTGGCCAGTGGCGTAAAAATTGCTTCCTTACTTCCCTGCTTCTTTGCCTCTGATTTATTAGGAGCTATGCGTTGAAGAACTTTTGTTTTGTTTGTTTATTTGTCATTATATTTTCCACATTCGTTTATGCAGGTGGCATCAGCGAAAAACTTCTCAATCAGGCCGGCCTTTCGACCGTCTGGCAAACCGCCGTTGCTTTGGATGCCGGCGAAAACGTCCAGAGAATAGACATTCTCGGCGATTATCTTTATGTGCTGACAGACAAAAATTATTTATTCTGTCTCGACAGAAACACCGGCAAATCGTGTTTTTCCGCAACCGTCGCCCTGCCGCAAATGCCGGTCTCGGCTCCTTCATCTTACGCAAATATGGCCTACGTCGTTGCCGAAAATAAACTCATCGCCTTTGATACTCTGCAAAGGACTGAAATTTCCAGAATGACCCTGCATATCCCCGTTTCCGCCGCCGCTGCCGCCAACAAAGAATACATCTATCTGCCCGGTATGGACAAACGACTGCACGTTCTCGATGCCAACAGCGGGCATGAACTTTTTAAAGTTACCGCAGACGACTTTTCTGCCATTACCAGCGTCTCGGCAGCCGAATCGTCCGTTACTTTCGCCACAGCAGGCGGAAGTATAATATGTATGCAGGCTTCATCTCCCAAACGAATTTGGCAGTTTAACGCCGTCGGCGGAATTACCGCTCCGTTCGCTTCGGCGGCAAACTTTATCTACGCGGCCAGCAGAGACACCAATCTCTATAAAATCGACGCTTACAGCGGAAAGTCGGTATGGAATTTTCCATTCCACACAGGCTCTGTTCTCACAACCTCGCCGAGAGCGACGCAAACAACCGTTTATCAGTACGCCCAGAATAAAGGCATCTACGCCATTGATGCAAACAGCGGAAAACAGCTTTGGCTTCTGCCCGACGGCGAAGACCTGCTCGCTGAAAACGGCAGCGCCGCTTATATTATGGACAAAAATAATAACTGCGTCGCAATGGATAATCAGAAGGCCAAAAAGATTTATACAATAAATTTCGCTCCCGTAACCGCTTATACCGCAAATACCTCTGACGCGAAGATTTACATAATGGACGGCAAAAATATCTCCTGTATCGTGCCGTCCGCAAAATAAAATTATATATCACGGAAGAAGGACAATTCAAATGGATGTGAAAATCACTACCGCACTAATCAGCGTATCGGACAAAACCGGCATTATTGACTTCGCCAAAAGTCTTTCGACGTTCGGCGTTAAAATCATCAGCACAGGCGGAACAGCCAAAGCGCTCGCACAGGCAGGCATAAACGTCGTAAGCGTCGATTCTGTTACCGGCTTTCCGGAAATGATGGATGGCAGAGTAAAAACCCTCCACCCCAAAATCCACGGCGGACTGCTCGCTATCCGCGACAACGCAGAACATCAGGCCGCGATGAAAAAACACGCAATCGAGCCGATTGACTTAGTCTGTATAAATCTTTATCCGTTTGAACAAACCATCGCAAAGCCGGACTGCGAATTTGCCGACGCTATCGAAAATATCGACATCGGCGGACCAAGTATGGTTCGCTCCGCTGCGAAAAATCATAAATTCGTAACCGTCGTTACAAATTCCTCTCAATACAAAAAAGTTATCGCCGAGATGAAAACGAACAACGGCTCGGTAACCGAGACAACCCGAACGGACTTCGCGAGAATCGCTTTCGGTATGACCGCGGCCTACGATTCAGCCATCTCAAAATACCTCAACAAACAGGCATCCGTAAGCTATCCCGAACGAATGACAATATCGCTTGCCAAAACTATGGAACTTCGCTACGGCGAAAATCCACACCAGAGCGGCGCATTTTATAAACTGCCCGCCAATGCCGAGATGAGCGTATCCTCGGCCAAACTTATGGAAGATGAAACCCAGATTAGCTTCAACAATCTGCTCGATGCCAACGCCGCATTTGAATTGGTCAAGGAATTTTCAGAGCCTGCCGCCGTTGTCGTCAAACATCTGAACCCCTGCGGCTGCGCCGTTGATGACGACATTCACAAGGCCTATCAGAAAGCTTATGAAACCGATGTAACAAGCGCATTCGGCGGAATCATCGCATTGAATAGAAATGTCGATAAAGCCCTTGCAACTACGATTATGGAATCTTATTCGCTCTTCGGCAAGGCAAAGGGAGCGGCCGGGTTTTTCGCGGAAGTCATCATCGCTCCCGAATTTTCCGCAGACGCTCTGGAAATTATACGCAACCTGAAATCCTGGGGCAAACGCGTAAGGCTAATGGAGACCGGCGCAATCGACCGTGCGAAAATCGACTGCGGCGAATTTGATGTCCGCTGCATTATCGGCGGTCTGCTGCTCCAGCAAAGAGACCTCGCAGGCTGGGAGCCGCAAAATCTCACATACCCCACAAAAGCAAAGCCTGACAAACAGCAGCTTGAGGATTTGAGAATCGCCTGGCTCTGCGCAAAGCACGTCAAGAGCAATACGATTACGCTTGTGAAAAACAAAAAACTTATCGGCGTTGGCGCAGGCCAGATGAATCGCGTTGAATCAGGCCTTCTCGCCTTCAAAGCCGCCGGCAACGAAGCTAAAGGCTCTGCAATGGGTTCGGATGCCTTCTTCCCGTTCCCCGATAATATTGAAAACGCCGCGCAAAATGGCGTTGCCTGCATAATCCAGCCGGGCGGCTCAAAGAAAGATGACGAAATCATCGCCGCCGCCGACAAACACGGCATCGCTATGGTTCTCACCGGTAAACGACATTTTAAACACTGATAAAGCTGTTAGCTGATGGAACTTTTGCTTTACAATAATTGTCCGATTGGTTATATTCGGGGCAAAAGAGGCAAAGAAGTAAGGAAGCAAGGACATTACAGAGCCGCAACAGCGCGTCCCGCCATAGCCTCTGGCGACGGCGGATAATGGAGCGGTAATTCCTTATTTCCTTACATCTTTATTTCCTTACTTCCTTGTTTTGTGCCGATGTAGCTCAATGGTAGAGCACGGCTTTCGTAAAATCAAAATGAAACTTCCAATGGCTTACAATTAAAGGCTTTACGAATAAGAGGATAAAAAAAGGTTGCACAATGCACAAAGTTTCTGAAATTTATACCCGCAAAGATAAGAGTGGATTTTGGCTTCGTTGGTTTGAAAATCGCAAAAGAAAACACAAAAGTTTCTTGACCAAAGACGAAGCGAAAATGTTTCGCAAAAAGAAGTACATCGAATTGAATGTGGACGTGTACGGATGTGCTGATATGCCTTTTGTATCGGCCAGAGACGAGTATCTGCAAAAATACGATTTACAGGGATTGTCCCCGGCCTCGAAGTATAGAGCTAAGAGAGTTTTAGAGTTATTCGAGGAAAATTGTAGCCCGCGGAAAATATCGGACATTAACCAAAGAACGGTTGATAGCTTTATACAGAGCCGAATAAAGGCACTCAAAAGCCCATACAGCGTTAATCAGGCCATTGGCCGGCTCAAAGCCTTTATAAACTGGCTCGTCAAGCGTGGATACCACAAAGGTCATATTGATATTTCAATGATGAAAACTGTCCGAGTAGTAAAAAAAGCCTTGACCACCGAGCAAATCAAGGCGTTGCTCAAAGCCTGCCCTACAAAAATATGTTATATGCGGATATTGCTTTCGCTTGTTACTGGACTGCGTGCCAGCGATATTGATAGATTACCTTTGGATATTGTTGATTTAAAACGCTCCTGTCTCGATTCCAAGAGCGGCAAGACCGGAAAGACGTATTTAGATAGGCCGTTGCCAGAAAGCCTTATCCCCGCCTTAACTGAATACATAGAAAGTCTGCCTAAAAACACCGTCAAGCTGTTGCCGGACAATAATATCCGTAAGACGTGGGATACGATTCGAGAGACAGCCGGCGTGAATTGCACAAGGCAAGATTTTAGAGTTACCCATAGTACCCTCTTACAGAAAATAGGCGGTATCAATGCCGCACAAATAAGCCTGGAACATTCAGACAAAAGAACTACGACAGATTTTTATAGCGATATTGAAGTAATTCAGCGTTGGAAAATAAACCAACTGCCGGTAAAGGAGTGGTTGGAGTAAATCAACTTTTTCTTGCAAATGACGATTTATTGTGGTAATATCACCGATTGAAGATTTAAAAACATTTTTGGGAGCAGGAATTATGAAGCCTTTGCATTGTCTATCTTTGATTCTGTTTTCAATTTTAATCTTTACAGAAATTCAGGCTAATGAATGTGGGGACTGGGGATATTCGCAAATGGATTTCAACAGGGACTGTTATGTCAATCTCGCAGACTTTGCTGTGTTTTGCGACAATTGGCTTGTTTGCTCTAATCCGGCCGGCTTGGATTGTATAAAACTTAACAAGGCGATAGTAGTTGCTCACAGGGGATATTCAGGGATAGCACCGGAAAACACCCTTTCAGCATTTAACGCGGCTCGCGGCTATGCTGATATGGTTGAGCTTGACGCTTATTCATCGGCTGATGGTGTTTTGGTGGTAATACACGATTCTAACGTAGCCAGAACAACAGATGGAGAAGGCTATATATACAATATGACCCTTTCGCAAATAAAACAATTAGATGCCGGCTCGTGGTTCTCGCCTGCATTTACCGGCGAGCGAATCCCAACGCTTCAGGAATCTATTAACGCTATTCTGCCTGATATGACACCTTGCATTGAACAGAAAGGCGGCACAGCACAGCAGTATGTGGATTTGCTTACTTCGATGGGCGTTAGGGATAAGGTGGTTGTTATATCGTTCACCGAAAGTTTCCTGAATCAGGTACACGCCATTGCTCCGGAAATTAAATTAGGCTTCCTCGGAAGCTCTGCTTCTGCTATTACCGACTCTTTATTGGTAAGATTAGCTGTCAACGGCATAGATATTGTTGATTGGTCGTATGGCAGCATCGCCGATGCTAATGTTATGAAAATACAAGCCGTGGGTTTGGAGGTTGGTGTTTGGACGGCAAATACTGCCGCTGTTATACAAACGCAAATAGACAGAGGAGCCGACTATATAACAACAAATTATCCCGCATTAACAAGACAACTTGTTGAGCAGTACTATTAGAGGATTATTTACTGCTTTAACTGCTCGTCTTTTAAACACGGTTTTTTGATTAAGGCATCTATCAATCGGTCAAACGCTGCTGTGTTTTTTTCAACAACATTTTCTCTTTTATCAATCTCGGTTTTTAAGGCATTAACAATCTCGCCCCTCTCTTGTCGATGTTGGTCTGTAATTTTTTCCTGATATTGAAATTGTTTGTACACCATAAATGCGGCAAGACCCAATGCTCCATATTGCACATAGGGCGGCAAATTTAATTCACTTGCAGCCAAAGAAACTCCTGCTAAACTTATAGCGGTCATTCCTACAATCTTTAAAGTCAAAAACATAGTTGTTGCTCCTACTGTTAAAATTTCTGCTATTCCTGTGGATGAATACTTTCTCTTATTGCATTGTCAGCCTCTATTGCCGGATTAATAGTATCAGGTGAATCTGGAAGATTAGTTGTTTTAGCGTTGATTGCTTCGAGCAAGGTATTGTTGTCTGCACTTTGATTGACTGATGCCACAGTCAAGACTGGTACTGCCACATCAAATAATTTTTTGAATGCCGTTGACAGATAACCTGATTCAGTTTCAGTTAAAACAGTGCCAAGAATACTGCCTAAGGCAGTGTATCCAGCAGCCGTAAACGGTAATGCCTCAGATGTACCTGTCCACAGAACACACTGATAATTATATATTATAGTGCCAGATAAATCTGTCAAATACATCCAATACCTACCAGGGGTAGCAAAAGCAAATGGAACACCTAATATGAATCCATTCAGGTCTGTTGGTGTTATCAGATAATCTGTAACAACTCTCCCATCAGTTCCCCATACTTCTAAAGCATTGCCAGTTGGGTAATATACTTTTGGAGCACCAGCCACCTTATCATCTACTGCTCGCATTAATACCCTTAAAGAAGTATATGCTAAATCCGTAGTATTTAATATCACCAGTTCATTTGCCATAATAATCTCCAATTACCATTTAGAAACATCTTTAGTTACAACTTCACGACAGTCCTGATATACGGCACTGTTCCATATCTTCAAGGAAGCTACATCAATCTGGGCAGATTCTGTAGTCAACCACGGGTCGCCACCTATCACAAATTCATCGAATTTCTCTTGTGCTATAGTAGTAATTTCATCTTGATAGGTAATTATTTTATTGCCAACATAGCACTTGATTCCCCTAAATGCGGTAAATTCCCAACGATACTTATACCAGACACCTAACTGAGGATAAAATAGGCCATTTTCCTCATGCCCACCCCATGCTGACCATACTGACAATGCACGTGGATAGATACCACCAACTAATCGTCTGACACCGGAAGACCATCTACAATTTGTTATATCAGCTGAGTTCCTCATACTGACGAGCGTGGAGTTTAATCCAGACCTACTATGGGCACGAAGTCTTATCCAGGCTTCTACAGTTATTCCACTATTGAAACCGTTTGTAGGAGGAGTTATCTGATACACTCTAACAGCTACTCCCTGCCCCCCAGGCTCTCTACATATCCAATAACACTTATTAAATGAATCATAACAGTGGCCTTCTATATTACCGCTTCCAGTAACCGCATGGTCAACAAACGCTCCGACATGATTCCCATACTTATCAATTATTATATAACTTTTACCATCTCCAGCAGTTCCGCAGGATACTGTGAAAATTTCACTATCTGGATTCCAAGACAATCCTTGTATCCTGGATGCTCCTAAGGTTATAGGAAATTTACCCAAATAATTTCCTGAAAAATCATATTTCCAAAAACAAACCTGCGTATTCCAACTGGCTATATATATCACACCATCGCGAACTGTTACAGAACAACACTCATTTACTCCATCTTCCATAACTGTTAATGGAAATGCTCTGATAAACTCCAGAGTAGTAGCATTGTATATTGCACAATGCATATCAGCACCAGGAGTAAAGCCATCTTCTACCGGAGCTAACAAAACCTCTGCACCCGTGATTGGGTCTATCGCAAATGTTGGGTCGCCAATATGGTCTAAATCTAATCCGTCAAACATAGGAGCAGAATAAGGGCTTGTATTTGAAGCTAATATCGCCTCTTTATCAGCCATGTTAACTAAATCTATCCTATGTCCAGCACTACTCGACTGGATAATAGCCATCTTTGTACCATCAGCAGATACAGAACATCCTTGAAGATGTCCTACAAATAATGTCGATGGCCAAAAATCTAACGGAGATACACATATATTATTAAGTGGTAATTTACCAATAATTCTATCATAATAAATAGCTGTATTATAAGCATCACTGTTTAAATTGCACTGAACACTGTTTCCTACATAAGGAGAACTCTCATTACCTGGTATAAAAGTACAAGTGGTTGCGTTAATAAACGGATGATTGTAAGGTATCGAGTTTGCAAAGCTACGATTAAATTTTAAATCTACTATTTTAGCCACTTTAGCCTCCGGTAAATATGCAAAACATTCTTTATTGAATCGCTAAACAAATAATTATCCTTTTCATATTTTTACCTCTTGAAAATGGGGGCGGAATTCAACCCGCCCCGTTGTCGTTACAATTTACTGTTGAACCGTTACGCTGCTCCTGATTTTCTTTAGAGCGTTGCCCTCGGCGTTCTGATTGTTCGGGTCATACGTCCGCTGGATTGTTGTGCGTTTCAAATTCACAATGGAATTAGGCTCTGCAACCCTGCTCCAATCAATACCGACAACACAGGAATTTACGTCAGTCTTGCTAATGTCATTCAAGGCCGAAAACGCTGATGTCATTTCGGCGAATGTCGGAGCATTATAATCGGTTATGTCCGAAGTTTTTGCCACACCATAGGCCGTCAATGCAGATTCATCATCTTTGTAAATCTCCACACTCAATGGCACGGTTATAGCATTTGAGCCAGTGATATATAACATCAATTCGGCTTCGTTTGCATCGGCAGGCAAGGCAACCATTCCCGCTTCGTCAATCGCAAGAGAAAATACGCCCTGCATATTCACCGCGTCAATGGCCGCTATTGTCGGCGTGGTCATTGCTGTTGCCGTTCCACCATCAATGGAATAATATACTGCTCCCGCCGTCAAACTTGCTACTGTCGTAACTCTGTTTGCGTCCGTTGCATCATAAGCAACAAATTGAATTTTCCTTGCCACATCGCCGCTTTTAATGCGAATAGCAAACGCCGATGATACAACCAACATCATTACTAACATTACGATACTTACTGACTTTTTCATTTTGTAACTCCTAAAAAAATGTTGTTAAATTATGCTTTTATTTCCGTTATTGTCATACTGGATATTCCAGCCGCTCCGAAAGCTCCATTAAAGGCTACTGTCCCACTTGGCGAACCCACTCTAACTTTAAAAGTTATGGCGTTTGTTGTACCTGCCGTCATATAGTATTTTTTATTTACAGTTATACCACCTGTTATGGTAGTATCGGAATCGTTAGACCCTGCAATTAAAGCATCGGCATCGTTATTTTTGAATAACGCCGCTATGCAGTAATTCGCCGCATCTATACAGGCAAGCATACAATCGAATTCTATCATCAGTTTATTAGTGGCAGATTTTGGAGTAATTGCCAAAGTCATTACTTCCTGACCCTCGGTGTTTTGCGGAATAGTATTATCAAGTGGAATAACCCAGCTACCACTTGACGCATCGCTCGTTTGAACATTTACTATTTGCTGTATGACTTTATTAGCGTCAACATAAGTTTTAGTTGCTTTTTGGCTCGCAATTCTCGTATCAGAATTTCCGGCAAGCGTCCCATCGGTATCAAGTTTGCTGGTTAATGCCGCTGGTGTTATTGCTCTTTCGGTATCTGTGCCGGTGATTGTCTCCGCTCCGGTTGCAAGCTCAACCGCACCTTTAGCAGAATCAGTCGCGGCATTTATGCCTATTTGCGGATTCACTCCGCCGCTCGATGTTATAGGTGCAGAGCCAGTAACTGATTGAACAACCGTTGCAAGCCCGTCAGTCAACGCCTTTTCGGTTGTGGCTTTTGTTTGGCTTGTGCCGTTGTATGAATTCGACAACTGGACAACGCCCGATACAGACGTTGAGGCCGCTGATAGGTATATTTTCCAGTAAGTAGCTTCGCTCACAGGGTCTTTATTTGTACTGTTTTGCAGTGCTTGATAAATGACCATATCACTGCCGATACACAATCCGCCTGTGATGTAGGCAGTTGACGGCGACCAAGATAAAATGCCCTGCGATTCAATCTGTGCTATCAAAGACGTGCAAATATGCAATGCCTGATTAAACATTTCAGATGTTACGATTGTGTCGAACGGCCAGCCCGCCGCTATTTCAACTGCTCCAAAATCAGTATCTCTGTACGATGTGCCTTTGACTGGATTTTCTGGTATTACGATTGAAGCCCCAGAAGCCCATATCCCCGGTAGCGTAAAAGTTCTATTTGCCATATTTCAGATTCCTAACTTGGTTCAACAATTGAATTTATTCTTAATGTTGCCGGATAAGCTATGTAATACGATTTTTCTGCGATAATAATGCCGTGAGTTTGCGTTAAAAATCCACGCTCAAAAGGTGTTAAAATCTTGTCAACGTGTATATCAACTGCCATTGGTTCGCCGACAACAGGCACAAACGAAGCATTTATTCCGGTGATTTCCTTGATAGTATTTTGCAGTTCAGGCACGGACGAGTATTGATTATTGTTGCTGAAAATTCTCGCTAAAACCTGCAAAGCAAATTGAGAATCCGTTGGCACGCCTGCACCTGAACGCCCGCCGGTAACATACGCAAGCCCTCTATCTGGCTGAACAAATATAGGATTCTCTCCTGAATTTGGCTCGTCCGGTGTAAAATAAACACCGTAGTCAACTTCGATGTTTTCTTTTAATTGCCCGATTATCCTGCCGATTGCCTCAAGATAATATGTATGAGCATCATAAATTGTTCGGACTTTCATTAACTCGATAATCGCATCGAAAAGCTCTTGAGCTTCATCGGCAAAGGCATAGATTATCGCTTTTAAGACTGTGGAATTTTTGAACTGATAAAGCAATCTGCTATCAGCCAAAGCTCTAAAGTCTTGAGCGTAATCCGTAAAATCAACTTTGTATTTCGCTGGTATCATATTTTATGCCGCTGGTGTCAAAGTTATGGTTATATTATCTGCGTCAAACGTGCTAACTTCGTCCCAGTCAATGTCAATGTTTGCAGTTCCCACGGCTTCGCCGTGTTTTGCGATTTCCAAGGAAGTTATACTAAAGCCTGATACGCTATTGATTGGCGTATAAAGCTGCGACAAAATCACATCTTCGCCAGGCGGGAAGCCGTCTCTGTCAAAATTACTTGCCGCTCCTACCGCTCCCGCTCCGCCCGAAACATAAGCAAGAATGGCGGCTTTAATATCATCTTCATAAGTAGCTGTCGGGAATGTTGTATCCGTCTGCTCAATCGTCAGTTCAATATCAATCGGCACTTCAACAGGCCGGACGAACTGAATGTAATAGTCAACACCCTGTAAGTCTGTAATTTTTATGCCCTGATTTGTATTGTCAGTCAGGTTGCCGTAATAGCTTAGGCCGGCAGGAGACCGCAAAAACAAAACGTCTGCAACATCAGCGTCAATACCGCCCAAAACAATCGCAGCGATAGATTTAGCAGGGATGCCTCTTGCATCTGTTGTGAGCGTATTATTCTGATAAATACGGCAATAAGTTACACCCTCAACATTGACAATCGCGGCGTAAATAGCCTCGATGTGCCTGTAAGCCGTTGCCGCTGTGGACTTCTGCTGTCGTTCTCTTAATTCTGCGTCTGTTTCGTCTAACATACCGATAACCGGCATTGCTGTATCTATAACAGCACTCCACCCGCTTATAGGCGTTAAAATTGATATTACAGTACCGGTATCAGGCTCAATCGCACCATTTTCGGTACAATTTGCATTCACTGACACCGTACCCCCTGATTCTATTACCGCGACATCCGCAGTTTCAAATTGATAAACTTTATCCTCGGTAGCAACCAAAGAGCCTTTGGGAATGACCGTGCCTGCTGTGCCGGTAAGCGTCAAAGTAATTACTGTTGGATAACCCGCAAGACGAGTTATGCCGTTAAGCTGGACTGTGCCTGATTGCCCGGCTCCGGTATTTGCCAACGGGTCGAACTGTAAAGCAGCTGCTTCTACACCTTGCCAACACAATGAAAGCTGCTCTGCAAATATGCCTATAATCTGCGATAGAACAGAGCCGTCATTAAGGTCTATTTGCGGGCTTTCGCCGCTGGCAGGGTCAACTATGGCCTCGACATTGGTCTTGATGTCAGCCAAAATATCCGCCAGTCTTTTAGCCTTAAATCCTGTTATTAAATTTCCGTATGCCGTTGTCATTGTGTTACCTCAATCGGAATAGCTACATCTTCGCCATAAGTGGTCGTTAATTCGATGTAGGCTGTTATTGCTCTCGCTGCATAATCCTGCACAATGTTGAAAGTCTTTATTTTTTCTACGCCATCAATAGTGGCGATTTCTTTTCTCAAATATAATTCAATGAGCGTTTTGTCTTTTTGGCCGAGCAATTTTTCAGCATAAGGCACGCCCAAAGTGATATTCAAAAACCATTCGCCAAACCAACGCTGCAAATGCGTCCTAACTCGCTGTGCAACTTCTTGAGCCGATACAACGGAAACAAAACCGCCGCCAACAATACTCAAGTCATTATTCAAATTGTCTAAAGCAAGGTCATACATTATGGTACTGGTACTCCTGTATTGCCGCCGCCCGGTTGAACGCCGCTGTGTAAGTGCGATTTAAGGGATATTGTTCCTGCCACGACATCGCCGGTCGTATCTATCCCGCCTGTAACGTGTATATCGCCGGTAACATTCACATCGCCCGCTATGATATTTACAGTGGTCGTTTGAACATCAACTTTGTCGGCATAAACGGATACTTTTGTCGCTCCGTTCCCACTGCGGACTTCGATTGCTGAATTATTCCAGCCAGTCAAAGTTTGCGGCATTGTGATAATGCCCGGAATGCAAATTGCATCCGTCAAGTCGTGATGCCTCACACAGCTTGTCGCCGGACTGTTTCCGACAGGCGGAGTTACAATTCCGCCGAGTTCAACAAAGTTATCAATCGCCCGCTGCGAAAATATAAGCAGGCATTCATCGCCTGGACAAATCGGGACGGTAAGATATAAACCTGCCGACCGTGAATGCGGCAGGCAGACAGGAACATTCTCAATAATCGGCAGGTTTATAAATTCCACTTTGTCAGGCTGGACTATTTTTAAAGCTATCGCAGGTCTAACTTTTGCAAGTCGAGTTGTGGTATCAAACGAAATAATGACCGCAGGAATCGCCGTATTTACGCCGAGCATAAATCTATCGAACTGGATTGCTTCTTGTGTTGCTTTGTCTGGAATTGCACTGTTCATATTGTCCCGACCTCGTAAATAGGCGTTTCGCTTTCAGTTCCAGCCGAAAAATCTTTGAATGACTGTATTATCATTCCCCATTCATTCCCAAATAAGTCGCCGTTGTATGCTATTGTATGAGCCATATATACGCCGTCTAATTGAGGATTAACGCTGCTTTGCACGGTAACGGTATCGCCCGGTAACAAGCCCGGAACAAGCAATGCGGAAATCGTTACGCCGGTCTGTACCTGCATAGGACTTTGCAGAATCGGAGCGACATTAAAAAGAGTTTTTGCATCGGACGAAATCAAGATATTTCGGCCAAAACTCTTGCCATCCTGAATCGCCTGAAAAACTCCGTCCTGAATCGACCAGCTAAAACCATACTGTTTGGCAAGTTTATCAAGAAAATCCTTTGTAGAACCCGCAAATGATAATCCCTGCTGCGTTATTTCCCCATCGGCAATTTTCACTCTCGCGGGGTCATATTTAACGCCCGGCAATTTCTGCTCAACCATTGTTTTTAAAATATAAGATAGTTTCGTGCCCCTGCTAAAAGTTGCTGATGTTACCGAAACAGACGTAGCCGTAATGCCGGTAAGCATTATCAGCTTTGTAATAATGTCCGCTCCTTGCCGCTGATGCGTTGCTGCAACCAGTCCGCCGTTGTATATCTCAAACAGACCGTAATTATCCCACCCGACACGCAGCGAACATTTCAACAATGGGCTAAAATAATCCCTTGTTTCTTTTTTCAGATTATAAAGCAAAATCTGGCTGTTGTTCGGTGTGCCTAAAATGCTTTTATTTATTGCAAAAGACATTCTCAAATGGTCTCTTGTGCCGTCCGAGACTATCTTCATAGCAACATTGTCGCTTGCATTGACCGATTCATTCTGCGGCCATATCAGCAATTCTGCTCGTCTTAAAACAGGTCTTTCGGACATTATGCCACCTCACTATAAATCGGCGGGATATATTCGTCATTAGAGGCTAATATCAGAAAGCATTTATTGCCTAAACTTTTTGACGTATTATTTTCAGTGTTATTTTCACTGATAACCCTCAAAATATGGTTTTTTAATACGTTGCGGCCTTTTAGTAAATTATCAACCGCAATTACAAGATTCAGGCCGGTTACAAGAGCCACGCCGTCTGCGTCTTCAATATCGCAAAGCCACGATTTTATCAGTGTCATATAATAGGTCTTAAAGGTTAATATGCCTGCGTCTGTTGTAACGACAACTTTTCGTGAACCGTCTGATGTAAGTGGTATTAACTCCATTTTAATCAACCCACCCTTTTTGTTTTGCTATTTTATGGGCGTAACTTTCATTGCCAGTATTGACAGGTATTCCCGCTTGACTACCTGCATCTATTTCGCTTGATGCAGTTTTATTCGTGCCTTGCTCGTCAACCTTTAATTGTGATTCAGGCACCTCAACATATTCAAGCTGAACGGAATTAACCTGAACAAAATTAACACTGAATTGCAAAGCCCCTTTGAATGGTGCGGTATGCAACGCCGAAACATTCTGAACAGCCATATTTGTATAAATTTTATGTTCAGTAAAAACAGAAACCAATTTTCGGTCTTTGTGGAGTTTCTCGAATTGCGTCCAAACATCTCTTGCTCTGGCCTTGCCAAACCAAGTATTTACCTGATGAAAAACTACTGATAATTGACACGGATTATTAAAAATATGGTCTGAAATTTTCGCCCCGTTTTCAATCGTATTCATCGTAACTTCGGACGATAAATTATGGCTGTCGGATTTACGGACATCGACCTGTATTTCGGACTGGCCACTACTGTCGGCCTGAACCAAAATGCTTGAACTGAAAAATATGCCGAATAATCCTTTTAACATTTTCTTTCCTATTGAGCAACCGGGACAAACTGCCCTGCATTAAACGAATTATTATTTAAGTGTTCAAATATAAGCCCCGCTGTCTGTTGCGGATTCGATGCACCCTGAACATTTATAACATTATTTACTTTTTGATTATTATTGACAGTTCCGCCGCCTTTGTTCCCAATAACCATTTTATTCATAACATTATGTCGAGTTGCCGCTATCATATCAATTCCATCAACAGCAAAGTCTATACCCTCATTCGCGGTTGATTTGTATTTTTTGCGAAGCTCTTTACTTTTATCAGAACCAAAACCAATTTTTTTTAATACCCACTCTATTGCACCGTAAATAATCTTTAAGTAATCTACCCAAAACTGGAAAGCAGCTTTTACTTGTGCTGTAAAAATCTTAATACCCGCAATAAGTCCAGTTCCAAACATATCTTTGAGCCAGCCGAAAAAGTCATACAAGGCCGGAAAATGTTCTTCAAAAGATTTAAAGAAGTCTCCGATAACACTCTGCCCGCCGCTGAAATACGCAACCAAATCGTCAATTACGATACCAAGAGCCACGCAGGCCGCCGCTATCGCCGCAATAGGCCAATGTATGGCTAACCACGCAACAGCCAATGCCGCAAGCCCGATTAAGGCTCCGGTTATGAAGCCCTCTGTTGCATCTTTCAGGCTCATTGTAAAGCCGATTGAATCAAACAGCTTTGAGCCATATTCAACAACAGCATCTTTTATTTTTTTAATCACACCCCACGCACGCTCAAAGCCCGCTGATATTCCGTCCATAACATCGGACAGTCTTGATTTTATAAGCTCACGATTAACAGTAAGCCATTCACGGAATTTATCTATTACTTTTCCGATTGCCGGCAGGAATGAAAGCCCTATCTGTGTCGAAATTCCTTTTATAGAAAACCAGATGTCTTTTAAGCCCTGATTGAATTTTATTGACGACCGCAAAGCCTCATTCGGAATAATACCGCCGAGCTGCTCTGCCTGTAATTTCAGCTTCGCAATTCCCTCACGTCCTTGCTGTAATAATCGGATAGTGTCTTGCGATAATCCGAGCTTACTTCCCCATTGTAGAGCCGTTCTGCTATTCATTTTGCTAAGTTTTTCTGACAAATCGCCCAAAACATCACTAACTGAACGCATCCCCTTACCTGCGATATTTGTCTGTACGCCAAGATATTGCAACGTTTCATTGAACTGGCCGGGGATTGGACTTGTCATTGTCTTTTGCAGATTAAGTATGTCGCTCTTTAAAGCCTCTGATGAGCCGCCAAGTTGTTCAACAGCATAGCTAAGACCCTGTATCTCGTTTGTTGACACGCCGGTCATATCAGCCAGTCGGACAAGTCCCTCGGAATTCTTGCCGATTGTTTTTAGCCAATAAGCAAAAGTGGTTGTTGCCGCGGTAACTGCGATAGTTGCTTTGACGCTCCACTTTTCGAGTTTTTCCATACCCGATTTTAGAGCATCGACTTTCGCCAATGCCGCTGCGTCTAAATCGACCCCAAGAATAGTTACCAGTTCGTCAATCACGCTCATTTTCGTTAGCCCTTTGTTTGCTCTCTACAAAATCCCGCCAGTCCAACAATTCCAACATTCTGTAAATATCAAAGATGTTGACTTTGCACGTTCTAATATCCGTATAACTGCAAAGACCAGCACAACAGATTCGGCTTATTATTGCCTTTACGTCCCAGCCGTCAGGGATTTCTATGCTGATGCACTCGCAGTCATTTTCAAGTTTCGACCGAGAGTACCCAGCATTGGCAACAAAAAATCCTTTGCAATCTCCACCGTGGCTCTGATAGGGACAAGCATTATGTCTTCTGGATGTTTCATAAACCACGCATTGCGAACGCTTGCGTCTCGCAAGTAGGTCATTTCTGGTGTTATGACATAACTTAGGCACTCTTTGAGTACCTTTTCCGCCATATCAGAATCGAGACCCGCCGATGCCGATGCAATCAATGAGAAAATCTTGTCTTCGGTATTTTTCCCACCAATGTCAAACCCCTGCAATCCGCCAGCCATTGGAGCGAGCAACTTTGAAATTTTAATACCCAGGCTCAATACATCATCGGGCGGAATTGAATCGATCCGATAAGTCCTGCCGTTCACTGTGAAACTTTTTAAGTCTGCCATTTTTCCTGTCCTTTTTTATTTAGCTTACAGATTCGAGCCGGTAAGAACTGTACCGGAAAACTTGTAAGTAATTTTCCCCATTTTCTTATCGCCGGTTGCCTTTTCGCCGGGCAGAGAAACAAAAGCTGTCGCAAGAGTATCGACAACATCAACGCCGCTGCGGATAACCACGTTACAACCGATGCCGGTCTGTTCCTGTGCGAGCCGCAAAGCGTTGAGGATTATCAAAGACGAGGACATTTCTTTCAGGTCAACTTCAATTTCGCCGCCCTGACGAGTAGCTATGTTCATCGCCGCCCCGTCTGTTCCCTCGGTAGGCTCTACTTCGCCGCCTCTATGACGAACTCTTATAGAATTTCCGTCTGACAAATCTTTCAGAGGGATTCCATTTACAAGAACCGTTACATTGCTCTGACTATATGTTTTTTTCATATCTGAAAGCTCCTTATGCTTATGGTATTACATCAACATTGACAGTTACTTTGTGGATTGCACCGGCCAGATAAGCTGTTATCTGGACAGGCGGGGCTATTCTTGACGCTCTATCGCTTGATGTCGCAGTCTCAATGCCCATCGGTACTATTTCAAACGCCGGTAAAACTGACACGCCGCTTTCGTTTGTGGTATCAGTAACCGGCCTATCTGCGAACACGCCATTCGTTACATATCGCTGGCAAATCAACTGACAGGCCGAAACGATAAGCAACTGGCCTGCCGGGGTGTACGGTACTTTTTTGTTACGCAGGAATACGTTGAAAACCTCAACCTGCAATTCCTCAACGAAGTTATCAAGGTTCACGGTATCATCACTGAAATAATCATCGGACGATTGAACGCCGTCCCTGATTGTTTCGGAATTGTTGCCGATGAGCGTATAGGTATTGATTCTGCGACCTGCTAAAATCAAAAGCTGTGTCGATGTAATTGCTACCGGGGAAATTCCTGTCATACTCTTAAACTTCGCCGTTATCGCCGAATTTGTCGCTGCGTAATCGACAGCAAGCATCAGTGCGATATACGAAACATCGGGGTAATACTGTGCATTGTCGTGATAGAATACGCCGACAGCGTCTAAATTCAGATTGTGGCAATAATAGCCGATATTTGCGGTATCAACCGAAGAATAGGCTGTTGCAAGATTGGTCGTCAAAATACAGAATGAGCTTTCAAGGGCATTGACATAATCAGCAAAAGACTTCTGGTCGGCTGTATCACGCCATACTTTGTCCAAAGCCCATCCGTAAATCGGATAGCCCGCATCAACGCTTGCCTGTCTGACAATTTCAGCCTCGTCCGCTAATTCAACCGCTGTATGGCCTTGTGATAATGTCGCTCCGGCCAGTGCCGTCAAGCCAAGCAGAGCCGAAACGTCCGTGCCCGTCTGTCCAGAAGCAAACCACGCATAAGATACAATCGCATCATCGCCGACATTAGTGCCGGTCGAAATTACAACTCCCGTAGCACTTGCCACACACGTTGCTCCCGCGGGGAATGTAGCCGCCGCTGCGATAACGGCCGCAACATCAGCCAAATCTTCGCAAAGGTGGAAATCTAAGTCGCTTAAAGTAATAACTGTTTCAGCATCGCCGAGATATATTTTAAGCGAGCCGTCTGTAATCGAAGTCAAATCTCCAATAGTGATTGCCCCACTGGTTACAACACCAGCAATATCAGCCGAGGCAATAAGACCAACAGCCAATTTTTCAGGGTGAGGTGTTCTCTCAAAGAATGCTTTGCCGGCATAATAGATTGAAGTATTGGACGGATAATCCAACGCAAAGGCCGCAAAAGTGGTATAGTATTTCACCCTGTCGGCTTCCTGAAAAGTAGCCTTTGGTGTCAATATGCACATCAACGTCATATCAGTTGCAATCTCTGTCGATGCTTTCGACAATGATATTACAACATCTAAACTGCGTGGTAGGCTTTCGCTCATAATTTTTACTCCTTTGGAATAACTAAACTCAAATCGTAATCGGTAATCGGCACAGCAGCTTTATCGAAGTAATCTACCTCGGATACCTGCTGAATTTCCGCATAAAAATAAACATTAACAATGGCCTGTTCTTGCGACCTGCTATTGACAACAACGCTCACATCTTGAACGCTGTCGGCTCCGCCCAAACCGCAAACAGCCCATAAATCCTTAAATCTGTTTGAAGACCTTAAAAGCGTTACGAATCTTGACAGCTTTGAAAATGCGTCCTTACCGACAATTTTTATTTGCCCTTTGATATACTGGACATCGCTTATTGTTTCGTCAAATCTTGCCGGTATTTCGGGTATAGCAGGGACAGCCGGTATTTCTGGTGTTTCCTCGGTCGCTGGTACTGCTGGCACTCCGGGGATTCCAGGCACAGCCGCAATTTCCTGATTAGTTATTTCAGGGTAAGCCTGTTGCTCGATGTCGAGCTTTCGCCAACTCGCATAAGCTCCTGTCGGCAATGCTCCGGGATTGCGTTCATTGATAACATTATCCGCCACAAACCCGGTTACACTGGCAATCGCTTTGCAAATCTCAATTTCAAGAGCATCTAATGTTGTCGCTGCCATATTAGCTGTCGCTCCCGTGTTCTAAGTATCGGGTTGCAATGTAAGTATCAAAGCCAGCGTTGATGTTTTGAAAACCTTTTGCTATTACTTTGTACAAATAGCCCTCGTAAGTAATAAAAGACTGTTTGTTTTCGGTAGTTGTAATTTTCGGGTCTTGGAAATACAGCGTTTCCATTGTCTGAATCGCAAGTCCGCCGTCTGATACATCGCCGCCAGTTAAAATCTGAACTTTTTGTGGGTCTGCATTAAAAACATCAGCCATAATTGTCCTTGCTGTGCCTTTAACTGGAACCCAAAGACCATTACCTCTCGTTCCTGTTGTCTCATAAACAGAAATTGGCTGACTGGCATTACTCACAACCTTGCTACAAAGTTTTAATGGTATCATCTTGTTCTATCCCTGACAGCGAAAGTAACTGACTGTCTCAAATGGCCGGTGTCAATTAACGGGTGGCTCGAACCTTTTGCATCAATCGTTGACTGAGCATTGGGCGGCTCATAAGTATCTGTAATCTGCTCTTGAACCATTCCCTTTGCAATCGAACCCCAGCGGCCAAACATTTCATTGGTCGTAATTTTGCCGTCCTTGCAGAGCTTAATATCCGCAGCGTTTTCGGTTTTAAACCAGTGCTGAATGTCTATTGACGCAAAATCCATAAACGGACGAGCCGGGATATTATGCGTGCCGTAATTGTTCCATATTGCAACTTCAAGAACCGATGCACCGCCAGAATAATACGGCGTACCTAAACTGCTATTTCCCGCGGGAAAACCAACAGCAACCTCTTTGCCTTTTAGGTCAACTAATTCTTTTTTCAAAGAGCTAAACCAGTTTCTGTTTTTTCTGGTTACTTTATTCACATTCACACCAACATCGCCGGGCTTATTACCGTGTCCAGCAAGGACAGATATTCAAGCCCATAAACCGTCCGGCTCAAATCAGCTTTCAAAGCATTACTACTGCCGACCAAAGCGGACGGCGTTAATGTTGCTGATACGCCATTAGTATTAGACGACTGCTGCGTAAGAACGCCTGGAGCGTCAACAGCATTCAATTTTGTGTCGGTAATCCTAAAACGAACTGCAAGACGATGTGCAACCAGTAAGCATAATGCCCGGTCTCTGAAATCGCCAAAAGCAGAATCGCTCATCAAGCTATTTTGGTAAGCAACTTCGGCGGCAACAATCGTCGCTGCGGTTTGTGAAGTCCCGCCGACTAAAGCAAATTCAGGATACAAAGTCAAAAATGTTGTGCCTGTTACGGACATTCAATTACTCCGTCTTTGCCGGTTCGCCTGCTGGTATCTGTATTGTTTCAGGCTTGAACGTTTTTACCGTTGCCGTTTTGTCGCCCTCTTTACCGGTAACATTTTCAGGCTTCAAGTTTTCCGGTGGCTCTGGCTTAGAAACGGTCTCGGACAATTCAAGGTCTTTCTTATTGTCAACGACAAGAAATTTCTTGTCGAGATAACCGGCGATAATCTTGCGTTTTGATAACTGTGCGAAAATTGTCTTGTCAACCGGAATGCTACCGTTAGCCGGAACAGTGATTGAATTTGAATTAGGCACAATAATCAACTTGCTATTGCCTTTGAATATCACAATGTTGGACATCGTGGTATTTCGCAGCATCACTGCTCCGGGTACATTTGCAACCCCAGTAACCTTTATCGCCACGGACGTTTTTTTGTCAACTTTTTTTACTGCCTTTGCCTTTGCCATTTTTCCTGTCCTTAAAAAAAGTGTTTTTCTATTTTCTGCCAAAACGGTATTTGATTAAATACCGTCAAAATACATCATTGAAGCAGGACGAGGCACAGCATAAGAGCCGTGTTTCATCTCTGCCGCGAACTCTGCACCAAGCAACATTGGAACAGACGGACACAAGGTGTAAGGCATTGGCATCGGCAGGCACTGATTTTCTTTGTCCTGCTCAAGGATAACCATTCTGTCTGTACCGTTTGCACCAGCTCCCTTGAGATACCGAACAGGCACAACTTTCAACTCTTTGCCTGTCATTGCACTAAAGCTGTTGTTGGTTTTCAGGTATGTCAACGCTGAAACCATCGTTGCACTTGCACCCAAAGCCATAAATGTATTGGCGAGCAAGAGGAACTGCGTTACAGGCAGGCAGACCATACCTGGCTTATGAACCGTAAGGGTTGCGTCAATGATATAACTGATACCAGCATTGACATCAGCAACCATCTGTGCTCCGGTCTTAGAAGCCCACTCTGTATCGCTGGCTTCATCCGCAGGGTCGTTACCTGCAACCGTGGCAACGTTCACGCCGGCATAACTCAAGAAGCCTCTGAATCCAACGGTCGTATCTCCGAAAAACGTTGTGGTCTCAATGAGGTTTTCGCAAGCCTTTTTCATCGCCTTGCCAAGCTGCGAAGCAATGTCAAGACGGAAGCCCATACTGTACTGGCGGGCATCTTCATTCGTTACCTCGGCAGCAACAGCAGAAGCAGCGAGAGGAAACGTAATCATACCATTGGATACATTCACCTTTGGAACATTCTTTCCGCCCTTATTGCTCTGGAAACCAGCCGCTCCCTGATGGTCTGTCAGGAAGAAACCGAAATTCTGTGCACCGGGATTGATGTTTGTAATAATCTGGTCTTCTGCCAGTACGTTACGCCAGTCAAGTTCTGGATACCTGACTTCTAACAAAGCAGAATTTACTTCCGTTGTGATTTCAACGGCCAGATTTACCGCTGATACTTGTGATTGACTTCCGTATGTTGGAGCCATTGTCTATCTCCTAAAAAAGAGTGTTTTTATTTCGTTAGCCTTTATGGCTTATTGTTTAAACTCAACGAGAGCCATTCCGTTGACAACGTTGGATATAAACTTTCCGGTCGTCAATTTAACGGTGTCTATTTTCAATGTGCCGTCTGCACCGGACGTGATAACCTTGTTGCTGAAACTGCCGATGTCGAAGCCGTGAGCAGGCGTAACTTCGTCTTTGATAATCAAATAAACATCATCGTCAGCGGCGACATCACTGTAATTCGCCTTAACCCACACTTTGAAGCCGCCACGATTCGGCTTTGCAACAGCGGCAATACGCTTTTGAGCGACATAGCCGTTACCGTTTGCATCACACTGGCCAACTGCCGTGCGAAGAACGATACCGCCGAAGTCAGCCTCAGCGAAAGCACTGCCCGGCAAAGCTGCCTGATAACCGTTCACGCCCTCGCGGACAGGCGAAGTTACCGGCGTAAGAACAACGCCGAGACCGAACTTTATGCCGTCTGTTTCCGAAACAGGCACATTCTCAACATTGCTCTGCGACAGCGGGCTTGCCAAGTCGCCAATTAGGGCTGTACCCATTTGATTTGGATAAGTACTCTGAACGCTTCCGAATTCTGTTCCTGTAAATGCCATTTTTTGTTACTCCTTAAATAAAAAAAGCCCCGCACATTCTTGATTTTTCAAGAACATACGGGGCGATTGTCTCGTTGACCCATTACTTCATATTTAATTTTACTAAAGAACGATGCTACTTACTTGCCGGGGCTTCCTTGCGGCAGAATACCGGATGTTTTGCACCGGCGGCGTTTTCAACTTTTTGGCCGGCAATCGGCAACTGGTTTTCTGTTCTCTGCTGCGTGCCTGTGTTTTTTGTGGCAAAAGCAACCAGAGTTTTGAAAGTCGTCTTAATAACTTCATCGGACGCTTTCGACAAATCAACGCCTTTTGCGTTCATAACCTTAACGGTTAAAACTTTCATTCTGGCGTTCATTTTTCGGCCTGTGCTGTTTTTCACCTGCTCGTCAATATCTTTCTTTGTCGCATCACGGTCTTTTTCGGCAACCTCGGCATTGAGGACGGCTTCCTCGTCCTTTTTGTAGCCCTCTCTCTCGGCCAGTTCGTTATCCTGATGTTCGTCAGACGACAGCTTTGCAATCTGCTCGGTCAGCTTTGCAATCTCTGTGGTAAGAACCGCAATTTGAGCTTCAAGAGTTGTTTTTGTGTCCGTTGCTTCTGTGGTCTTTGCTGAGAGGTCTTTTTTCAGTACGTCTGTTTCCTCGGCGTTCTGCGTCCTGATGTCATTCACCATTTTTTCGGCTTCCGTCCGGTCGGCTTCGGACGTGAAATTGTACGAAACTTCCTGACCTTTGGAATTTTTGATTTTCACAATAATCATTGTATTGTCTCCGTTATTGTTTTTATTATAAATTCTTACGTCATAACCACAACGCCCTTTGCCCTCTGGCAATAGCAAAACGTGGTTAAACGACAAATTCCGCTGGATAGCATCGTAAGGCTTGCCCTCAAATTCGCCCGCCGAAACTTCCATTGTCGAAACATAGCCCGCCGAAACTTCAACAAGGTCTTTATTTTTTATGGCCTCTATTGCTTCCGGGTCTGTGATAATAAAATCACATTCGACAAAGCCGTCTTTTACGTCAGGCGAACCAGCAACATTGCCAACAGTCTCAGCGTCAACAACCTCTCGTTTGTCCGGGGTCTGCCATTCGTGAGCATTGCGAACAACTGGCTTGCCCTCTAATGACTTTAACGCCTCTGCCGTGAACTCGTCTGCCGGGATATACTGCCTGATTTTATCTTTACCCGCAAATTGGTCTTTAACTTCGTCCGGCAGTTCATCAACAGAATAGTCGAAAACGCCTGCTTTTAACGGCTTAACGTGAATACGCAAAAAGCCGTCAGCGTCAATTTTCCAGTTTTTGATTTTGCAGATTACTTGCATTTTCGCCCATAAACGAAAAAAGCCCTTACCACGCTCGGCTTGTTGGCCGAAAATGATAAGGGCGATTTGTCTCGTTGACCTTGTTTCGTTATTAAATTTTTAAGAGCTAATTTTTGCGGTCATATTGACCTATATAGACACATTATAGCACAATCAATGTGAAAAATCAACACAATTTATATTTTATTATTAAGTATTTGAATTTTCAGAGTTTATCGACTCCAAGTATTCAATCTTAACATTCTTTGAAAACTTTGTCAGATTGAACTTCACCGAGCCGAACATATCGGGCAGAATGTCTTTTATTTGTTGTGCAATTTTCTGAATTTTTTGTCTCTGTTCGTAAGTGGTCATTTTTTATGCTCCTGTTTTCTTTTTTCGTTCATTGCCCGCTGAATGGCATAATAGTTTTCTCGATACCGATTTTCCATTTTTTGAACCTTGTCAAAAAACCTGTCGTCCTGCGGCTTCATTCCGGTATCTTCAATAATTTTCGTTGGCATCTACGCTGTCCGCTTTAAAGCCCTGATAAACTGTTTTTATTTAAAAACTTTTTTCTATCTAAAATTGGTATTGCTATACAGCGGCAGTTATGTACAATATAACTGTTAGCTGAATAATAACCATTATTTGATTGGAGATTGTAAATATGACGATTAGAAAGTTCACAGACGCTTTTCTTAATCACGCGACAAAATTGATAACTGAGGGAATCACACTTAAAGACGTTGCCGTCAGAATGGGGTGTAATCCTGACAATCTCAGCCAGTGCCTCCGCAGACGGGGGATTAACACGGACACCAGAAAAGGCCGCCCCGCCCATAACAGATATAATCACCTTTCTGAAAAGGAGATTGTCCAGCTCTATTCCGAGGGTATGAGTGAAAAAGCTCTTGCTGAAAAATTTGGTGTTGAGAGACCGCCCATCACTCGTATTTTGCGGCAACATAACATTCCGCGAAGAAGCCAGAGCGAGAGTATGTTTGTGAGAATGGCAAATACTTCTATTGACGGCAGAAAAGATATTACAAAAAAGGCTCGTAATGCTCGTAGGAAGATAGCTCAAAACACTGAGCAAAAAAGAGGTCATAGAGGGGGTGTTTTGGGTCGCGGAGAACTGGAACTGATTAACACTCTTCGCATTCAAGGTTATACCGTTACGCCTCAAAAAGCCTTCGACGTTTATAGTATCGACCTCGTTTTCAACACCGTCGCCGTGGAAGTCAAGTCTGGAGCAGCGTCCGCTCGAAGCTCCCGCAATTTGGCAAGAATCCCATATATCTTTAAAGCTGGCTACAAATTCGTTATTGTTCATTTTGCAGACGAAACCGCCCTCAAAAATGGGCTTGATGAGATAATCACCCTCTTGAACTTCATTGATAGGCAACCAACCACGATTAGTCAATACTGGATGATTAGGTGTGGCCTGCAATCGTCCCCCCTCATTCGTGGTAAGCGTCGTAAAGATTCCACTATACTTGCGTCGCCAGAGCTTGTTACAACCATTAGAAAAATCAATTATAGCGTCGCCGAGTAAGCAGTTTATCGCCTGTCCAGGGTGTCCGTCTTTTGGCGGCTTCGACCATAAGAAAACTTTGCCGTCCCTGTGATAGTGGTCGCCGTGAATGTTTGATGCTTTTGGCCATTTACCGCCCGGCTTACCTACAACCCTGTTATCTTGACTGCTCCGCCATTCATAGGCAGGGATTCCCGCTTCGGTCTGCTGGAATTCGGTTATCGCGGCATTGGCCTTGCTGGTCTGGTCTCTTGCGATAAATTTCGCTCTGGCTTTTGTGGTATCGCCGATAAATTGAATCTGCTGCCATAGCGTCCGTCCGGCTGGTAATGGCTGTTGCTTTGTAGCAGTCAAGACCGCTCGGCTCACTTCGCCGATGTATTGGCCGGGGATTGTTTTAATTAGCTGTGCGGCTTCGACTGTCGCCGTATCCATAACCTGCTGCATTTTCTTGTCGTCAAATAGTACCTCAACGCTCATTTTCATTTTGTCCGATATGCCGGCAATCAGCTTTGCTTTGTTGTTGTCGAAAATATCTGTTGCAAGTTTCTTGCCTCTGCCCTGCGAGATTGAATCGAAGTGTCGTTGCCACTTGTCAAGAGCCGTCCAAAGTTCCTGATACTTTTGAGATAGTAAAGTTTGGTCATTCCAACGCCGGGCGGTATTGTGTATGTCGGCACGCATAATAGCAATTTCGCGTTCTAACGCCTTGCGAAATTGTTCCTCGGATTTAAACGGCGGTCTTATTGGACGCAATCTGACCTTGCCGGCTTTCGGTTTGCGTTTTGGGTCTTCGGGACTGGACAAGGCAATAATCATTTGTAGCAAATATCCTTTTCTTGCTCAATAGGCTTAGGATTTTTCGGCTCTGCCCCTGATGTTATCTGTTTCAGCAAATTAAATTCAAAAATCCGCATTGCGTTCATAAGGTCAGTAGTCGAAACACCAGCAAGCTGATGCGTGGTCGTAAGGCTGCCGTTTTCATTCCACTGGAAAACAACGCTTGCTTGTCGGACGGGCTTTTCGTTCTTTGCCGGTTTGATTTTCATTCTGCGTCTGCGTTCTTCCCACTCTGCGAGCCTGATGTCATATTCCGCCGATATTTCCACTTGCTGTTTCTTTGACAGTATTTCCGCTGGCATAGGAACTCCGTCAATTAAATACTGATTGCCCTTTACAAATTCAGGAGCAATAGGAGCGTCAACATTTACGTCAAACGGTTCTGTGTAACACTTGAATTCTTTCATCTGTCTGCCCTTTCAAATTATTATTTTTCTGTTTCCTGTTTCAATTTTTCGAGTTCTGCTTGACCATCAAGCAACTCGTCCTGTGCTTTTTGTTCCTGCTCTGCAACTATCTTTTCAATGTCAATTTCGGTTACAAAGATTTTACGGGCTTCAAGTTCTTTTAAAGTTTGTTCCATTGTCAATAATCCGTCAGAATACAGCCCGGCGTATGTCTCAACTATTGACTTGTTCAATTCGGCCTGCTCTTTTTCATCAAGGTTATGCAGCGGCGGGAATTCAATATCAAACGCCTCGGCTCTTTGTTTCCAGCCCTCAAAACTCCAAAGGCAAGTCCCGGCAATCTCAAAAAACTGCAATAGCTTTGGCTTAATCTTGAGCCGTTGTATGCTGTCGATAACATTGTAATAATTTTCAAGGTCGCTTTCGCCGGTTGCATTAAGACCGCCCGGAGCCTGTCCCAAAAATCTTGTTGCCGGTATATCACTGCCAGCCGATAGGATAATCAGAAAAGTCATAACCAATTCAGGCACACTACCGAAAGACGCTGAATGCTGCGTAATCTCTACGCCCTGACCGTCCATAATCGCGGCTCTGTAAAGACTGATTTGTTCTACGACCTGTTGCAATTTTTCCATTGCCCCGGCATTGCCCGCAACCAATGTTTTCAGGTCGTCAACTTTAGCAAGCAGGACGCTTGCCATATTTACAAGATGATATGCTCCCTCTTGTGTACCATTTACTCTTATCAGCAGGTCATAAAGCGGCGTTAAAATGCTTTCGCCAAAACCGGACGGATTAACTCTTTGCGGCTGATAGATATTTGCTGTATTGCGATTGAACAGCGGCTCACCATCGAAACAAATTATCCTGCTATGGTCAACTATTGAGCCGTTGATTGTAAGCTGTTGCGGCTTGTCATAGTCCGGGCTGAAAACATCCGTGATATATTTCGATTGCCATATCTTCTGAATGTCAACCACATTCAATGCCCGCAAGTCTCTTTGACTGCGAAGCATTTTTAAATCAACAGGCTGCTCAACAGTCTTTGCATTATCAGCAACGCACATATAAATAACAGAGCCGCCGAGCAAACGCTCCTGCTTCATCGCCCGCTTAAATTGCTTGTCGCCTTTGAGCTGCTCGAAAATGTTCATCAAGGCTTTGGCATCGTCTTTCGATATACCTGTAAGCTGAAATTGCTTGCGGAGTGCATCTTCAACAGGAATGTCAATAATCTTCTTGGCCGCCCAGTCCGTAAAATAAAGAGCCGTCAACTCACCCCATTTTGCGAAAAAGTTTGTATTAAAATATGGGTTTAACGTGCGGGAAGCCATACTGTGCTGAGCCCCTCGGTCTTGCGTGCCGTTAGCTCCGCCGCCTTGAAGCATAGCATTTTTCTGGCGAATGCGATTTTGCTTTGATAGATAGTTCTTCTGCTGTCTTGCAAGTTCAGCATTTTCCATTCGTTCGCTTTTTTTAGGTAATCCGTTTTTCATAGTTTTAACTTTCTGTGATTTTATGGTGATAAATCATTCAATAAAAACATCTCTTTTATGCCCAAGAGGATATTTCTCAATATACTTTACTGCTTTGCCGTCCGTTCTGATAGTATTGTCTCTTCTCGATATTGGCGGTTCACCTTTTTTAAATCTTTCGTAATATCTCAAAATGCCACATTCACAGCAAAACCCCAATGCGTGTTCATTCCCATCTGAATCTAAAAAAGACATAGAGGTTTCGTATTGGTGTTCACAGAACAAAATTTGCCATAATCTTTTTAACATTTTAATTACTCCAATCATCCCAAAATATAAAATACGCTCCTATTTGTATTGTCTTCATCACACCAGCCGTTCTTTCATACCCAATACGCCATTTATAATGCCCTTTGGCATATCTTGAGAAATGAAATGGCTTGCAAAATATCCATATATTCCAAAGACCTAAAGAGTATTTAGCTTTCTTAATATAAATTACTAATGACAAAAATTTACGCAGCTTTGACATCGTAGCCTCCGCCCTTTCTTTTCCAAATACTTGTTGCCATTGTCATATTATCTACACGGTCGTTTATCTCGTCCCCGCCGCAAAACGCCGCACATTCTTCGATATATGCCTGCGATAATTCGACTTCGTGAAGCGGTAATCGTATTCGGCCTGCTTCAATGTAAAATGTCGAATGATTTACTCTGCCGACCTTATCATCGGGAAAGCTGTAATCTTTAGGTTTCCAGAGGACGACCGGCATATTCTGTTCTCTCAATGTTTGGCCTAATGATGTGCCTGATACTTTGTCCTCGATGTAAATTGTCTTTGCTCCCCATTTTTCCCATATAGTCCAGAAACGCTTTGTCTGCCTGAGTAATTCAGGAAATTCCATTTTCGCTCTGTACTCACCAAGCAAGTCAAGATGTGTCGCTGTTGCGTGCCAGGCGTTCAAGACTGTAAAGTCGTTCATATTGCCGGTCTTCATCGCAGTATCGGCAGTTATAAATACAAGGCCGTCAACTTTGTAATCAACATTGACGCAATCGTAATACTTCCACCATTCTTTTTTGATTATGTTTCCGCCCTCAATTTGCGGCTCCTGCTGATACTGTGAAAAGAACGCAAACGGGTCTATTGTTTTGAGCCTTTGCAAGTCCGCCGCTGATTTAACAATTTCCCACGCTGATTCGCCGTTGTCCTGCAAGCCCTTAATGTGTAAAACGTGCCATTTTTCCGGCTCATTAGTTAAGACAAAATGAGCCAAGTCGTCAGGAGCAAGCCTCTGCATAATCATTATAATAGGCGTATTGGAATTGTTTTTGCGAGTGGATAATACGCCAGTGTACCATTGTCTAACGTGCTCCTTGACCGTTGCAGACCTTGCATCGTCAGCTTTCATAGGGTCGTCAATGATAATCGCCCCGCCAAACTCTTTACGCTTCTTACCTGCACCGAAGCCAGTAATTGAACCGCCGACACCTACGCCAAAGACTGAGCCGCCCTGCTTTGTTGTAAAATATGCTTCGCCTGTTTTTTCAAGTTCGACACCGAAAATAGTTCGATACCATTCAGACTGCATATCGGTCTTTATTTTCCCCGTCTGAGTAACGGCCATTGTGTTAGAATAGCTTGTATAAATCCATTCACTGTCTGGAAAAATACCCATTCCCAGACCCGCCAAATCTCTAACCTTGAAAGTCTTACCGAATCGCGGCGGCATAGTGATTAAGAGATTAAGTTTTCCGCCTGGTAAATCCCCCGTCAAAACCTGCTCAAAGGCAGTGTCGATTTCTTTATGAAACGGCATTTGCACTCTCGGCTCTCCATCCATTTCGCCGTGTAATAAAAAATACTCTGAAAATGTCGGGGGCGTTTGTGTTTTCATTTATTCTTTTTCCCCGCTGCGAATGCCGCCCGCATTGCCGCCACTCTTTCGGCAGGTGTCATATTCTCAAAAGGATTATTCAGATTGCCGCTGATATTTATTTTCTTAGTGAGCAAGCCCAAATGCTCCAACAGCGTTTCGATGTTCTTGTCCTTGCTCCATAACTTGATTTTCCTGGTATGGCCGATACTAACCCTGTCTTCACCTGTACCTACAAATTCCTCTAAAGTTTCAATGCTCGAAATAGCCCGCCGAATATCAATCGGGATTTCGTGTATTGGCTTCAAGCAACCGTTTTCGTCAAACGCCCCGGCAACATCGCTTGTGGCTATCCGGTAACATTCGGTCAATATCTCGTCAGCGTTTATCTCTATGCGTTTCTGCTGTGCCTGTTTAAGTTCTGATATGCGTTCTTGCACCTTAACATTTGCTAACAACCTACTACCTTGCTCGCACGCTGTCTTTTCGCTGTACCCTGCTCTTATTGCGGCCTGTGTAGCATTCAAATCTTTTATGTACTCCTGACAGAATCTTTCCCGCAGTTCTCTTTTTGGGTCTAAGGCTCTGGCCGGCTCTTTAACCTCTGGCTTAACAACAACGTCAGGCTTACGCTTTTTCTTTACGTCCACCTGTTTCGCTACAGCTTCTTTTTGTTTTTTCTTCGCCATTTGATAACGTTCTAACCACTTTATTTCAGCAGGGTTAAGAGCTTTACCGTCTTTCATTTTCTGGACTAAAGCGGTAAATCTCTGCTTCTTGGCAAAATCAGCGATGTCGATGGAATTCTCTTGCATATCAAGGTTGTTTTGCCGATACTTTTCACTTTTCAACTTTCAAAAACTCGAATATGTCCGATGTGTAAAATGCTCTAACGAGTGCAAGTCGTTATTGTTGGCGGATTATCTTGCCGATACGCCGCCCGCATCGGGCTTTATTCTTATGTCAAATAATTCTTATTTAAGCCTTGAACCACACCGCTTAATTGCGAAGCTATGCCTGTTGAAAATAACGATTTATGATTTTCTTTGAGGCATAATATGGCACAAGAACAATTCAAATTAGCTCGCTGGTGCGACAGGGTCGTATGTTGGGTGGAAAGCCAAAGAGTGTTTTTAACTATGGGGTCTGCATTTGATTTGGCTTCGCAGATTCCCGGCAGATACAGAATTGCAATAATCGCCAATGACAGAATTATTGATTTGAAACCTTTTGACATTAGATAATATCCCCTGTTTCAACTTCGCCGAATTCCTGCTTTATCGTCTTGGGGTCGCCTTTATAAAATACAAGGACGTTCTGATGTGTTTTACCGAGCTTCCGCCCGCTCTGAAACTGCTTGCTCACTCTTATTGGCAGGCTCCCGATTGAAGTAACCAAAATAGCCTCATTGTAAAGCATTGCCCCTGCCTCTTGAAACGCCGCGATAGTATCACTCACGAAATTACGGTAAAGTCCCTGCTTATCCCGAATATCGCCGACCACAAAGCAAGCAAACCGATTGCCTTTGAGTTTTTGTACTGATTGACTGATAATACTTCGGTACGCATCTTTAAACTTCTCATAATCCATATTGGACAGGTCTTTGGGGTCGTCAGAATAAACCTCAAGGTCTGCGTATGGCGGGCAACTGAAAACAAAATCAAACTCACCTTTGACAAGCTTGCTTATGTTGCAACTGTCGCCGGTTATCCACTTAGGCTTGCAAGCAAGGCTCATTCCCCCGGCCTGCAAGGTATTGGCCTGCACTTGTTCTGCACGCAGCTCAACGCCAGTGTATCCGTATCCCAAATAGGCCGCTACAATCCCCCGGACGCTGCCGCCGGCAAATGGGTCAAGTACCTGCCCTTTGTCCGGGCAAAACCAACGATAAGCCAGCTCGCATAGTACGGGGTCAAAAATTGATAATATGCCGCCTGTTTCAGTAGTAGCTATGTTGCTGTTCTTGGGCAGATAATCGCCCAGGTATTTTTTCTCAAATTCAGCATTACTTAGCTTCTTGCCCGATTTTTGCTCTGCTTGATGTTTGTAATCGTAATAATGTGGAACTGTCCCGCTGAACGAGCCTGTGGTTTTCATCTTGTCCCGCCCACCAAGCTCGCTTTTTATCCCTAATCCGAGCCACGATTGTTTTCTTTCCTGCCAATAGCCCTGTCTGGTATCTAATACGCTGAATGGCGGTACGATAAACCGCTCAGTAAGAGACGCTCGTGCTTCCTGCTCGCTTATGGTTTTAAGTTGTCCCCTTAATTCCTCGATGTCAATTTCCGAAAACCCCGCTATCAACTGCAAATCCGGCTCAAGCTCTGTCAACATCTTGTCCAGAGCCGCTGTGTCGAATTCTGATAGGTCAGTGGAACGATTATCGGCTATGGCTAAGGCTTTCCGCTTATCATAATCCGTTTTCAGGTCTGTACGCTTGACTACGACAAGCTCTGTA
>MHXU01000010.1 GCA_001824555.1 Planctomycetes bacterium GWC2_45_44 | reverse complement strand
TCGCAAGGCAGAAAATTGTATGCCATATCATAATCCTTTGTGAATGTTTAACCAATCCATTGCACAGATTATAACCGAAAAGCTGAAATTATTCACTTTTTAAAAGAGCAATTATTTATGCAACAGCCTCCGTGAGTATTTTATTTACTCAAAAACCATCCCGACGAAGTCGGGATTCCACAATTTTGTACTTTCAACTTTAAATCTTAACCTCTCAAACTGACTTTCGGTCAGTTTGAGTTACTTCGCCCAGTCGTTTAGGTTTTTTGCCAAAATAACCGCATCGCGTTTTTTCATAATGTTCTCAATAATGGCCGGCTGGATTTTTAACTGCTTCAAAGAAGCCTCGACCTGCCCCCATAAAATATCCTTCTTTTTCTGCGTCTCGGCCAAATAAATACTCCCGACAAGCTCGCCGAGCTTGGCTAACGCAATTTTGTCGATGTTTTTATAGTAATCTTTTATTACCTTCTGCTGATAACCGCTCAAATTTTTAGCCACGTTGCTTTCCTGTTCTATCGCTTTACAATATAATGAGTTATGATTTAATTGATGCCATATTCTAACAAATTATTATTAAGTATCAAACGCGAAATATCAACTATTTGCGGCCGGATATTATCGGACTATAATTATTTATACCGATTATCAGTATAAGTATTAGGTTTTTTCTGGATTTAGATATATTTGTAGCTATAATTTTCCCAAAAGACAGGATGTTAATTTAAGATAAAGAAGGATATGCGAAAAAACATATTATTTCTCTTAATCGCGATTTTTGCCGTCAACGGATTCTCGGCGGAGCAGACTGCCTCGCAGATGCTTGGTACGGATGATTTAAACATCAGCGCAAAGGAGATGAAAAGTTTTCAGGCGACCCCAGGCGAACACATTTTAGCGTTCAAAGATAATTTCAAACTTATTCTCGGTGATAATTACCTCAAAAGTTCCGAAGCGATAGTCTGGCTGAAAACTTATACCATCGATTACCACGGCGTTACAAAAATCGAACACAAGATTAAAGTCTATCTTCAGGGTAACGTGTCCGTCGAACAGGGAAAGGGCGCAAAGACCAACAGTGTTAATGTCGCTGAAAGCAAAATGTCCGGCGTTGAATCTATGGTGGCGGAATTTGATGTAGCCGGAGAAATTTTCGCTACCGCAGATACGCAGACAACCGAAGATGTGCGAGCAGGCGAGCTATATCGTAATGCTCTTGTCGCGACAGGTCAGATAAAATTAGTTCCGCCGCCGGCAGTCTCGCCTGACGAAATATCATCAGCCAATACAGTTCCGACAGATACGATGGTTTCAGACTCAAATGCCGTACAGGTGGATAGTGAGACGGAAGCAGAAGCGGAATCAACCGAAGAAGCGACAGCAATAACGCCATCGCCGGAAGCACCGGCGACATCAGAAGCGACATTAACCGCACCGGCAGCAGAATCGCAGGCGGCAGCAAAAGTGTCAACGACACCGAAAAAAACATCATCAGTCAAAAAAGTCAAAGCGGTTAAGGCTGCCAGGCCTGCAAAGGCAGTCGCCGAGAAAACTCCAAAAATTCGAACTGTTAAGCAGCCGGGTATGTTCGCCGGTCTTTTTGGCGGTCCCGAGATACCGGCTCAAACAACGCCAGAAGTTCCAGCTCCGAAGTTTAAATATCCGGTCAATATCAGTTCTTTGAGTACCGAGCCGGTGAAGTTCACCACGCAGACGCTTGCGGACGGCTCAAGTATCGGCACGATGCGGAACAGATTTTATCTTTGGCAGAAAAAAGACGAGCAGGGCGGCCTGCTGGAGTTTCAAGCGGACGCTGCGGTCATTTTTTATGAGCAGTCGGCAAAATCTGAACACAGCGACGCTAATGATATTGTTACGGGCAATGCGGTAAAGGCCGCGTATTTCTTCGGTAATGTCGTGATGACCGAGGGGCTGCGGACAATTCGTTCGGACGAGGCTTATTACGATTTTGACGCTAAGCAGGGTCTTGCGGTCAACGCCGTGATGAGGACTTATGAGCCGGACAGGGGCATTCCGGTATATTTGAAAGCTGAAAGGCTCAAGCAGCTTAGCGAAAATAAATTTAAGGGTGAAAATGTAGTTCTGACCAACAGCGAGTTTTATGTGCCTCGAATTTCTATGACGGCATCAGAGATTATAGTTACCGATACGACCAGCGTTGATGCCCAGGCAGGCGAGGCCGGCCCGCAGAGCTATGACGCTGAATTGCGAAAGGTAAAACTCAAGATTGACAACAGAACGGTTTTTGCCTGGCCGAAGTTCCGCACAAGTCTCAAGGGTTCAGATATGCCTTTGAGGCGGGCGTCTCTTGGCAGCGACAGCGACTGGGGTACGATTGTTGAGACCGAATGGTATTTGGCCAGAGTGCTTGGTTTGAAGGAAGCCAAAGGCGTTGATTCGAGTTTGTTCGTTGACTACTATTCCAAAAGAGGTATGGGTGTCGGCACCAAGATAGAATATGAAAAGCCAAACAGCTTTGGCAATATCAGCGGATATATAATAAATGACCGCGGCAGGGACGACCTCGGCAGGAACAGGCAGAACATCGAGCCGCCGAATACATTAAGAGGCAATTTTAAATTTCAGCACAGGCAGTTTTTGCCTTATAACTGGCAGCTTACTCTTGAGACCAGTTATATGTCTGATGAAAATTTCGCTGAATCCTTCAGACGCAATGAATTTCTGACGGGCAAAGAAGAAGAGACCCTTGTTCAGTTAAGACGGCTCAAAGACAACTGGGCATTTGCCGTGATGGGCAAGTGGCGAATCAACGATTTTGCCGACCAGCTTGAAGAATTGCCCTCGGCGCAGTATCACCTGAAAGGCCAATCGATTTTCGATGACAAGTTCACGCTGTATCACGATAGTTCCGTAGGAAGTTTCCGCCAGCGAATCGGCGACAGGCATACCACGAATGTTTCGCAGGAACGGTTTATGGAAGCCGAGAGCAGAACAGAGCTTGATTTGCCGTTGAAGGTCGGTTCCGGCAAGGTAGTTCCGTTTGTCGCAGGCACGTTCGGCTACGATGACAGAAGCGGTTTCGCTCGCGACGCGGTAACGTCCGTGAATAGAAGCGCTTATGGCGCTACCGATGTTTTTATCGGAGAAGTCGGCACAAGGGCTTCGACCCAGTACTGGAAGACATATAGAAACATTCATTCCGAGTTCTGGGATGTCAATGGCATTCGTCATATAGTAAAGCCTTATGGCAGTGTCGGCCTGTTTGCAGAGAGCGACTCGGCCGTTGCGCAGAAGGATTACATCAATCTCGGACTTTTGCAGAGGCTTCAGACCAAACGAGGCATCGGCGAAAGACAGAGAACCGTTGACTGGATGAGGCTCGATACGAGCGTTACATTTGTCAGCGACGACGAAAAAAACATTAGACGGCCTGATAAATTCCTATGGAATAATTCCTTTGTGCCGATGTCCGTGATGTCCGCGCCGGAGATTTTTAACGGCGATACGCCGATGTATCGAACTTTTGAACTTTACGGTCCACAGCGGGACAGCTTTAACGCCGATTATATCTGGCGAATAAGCGATACATTCGCCTTTCTTAGCGATATGAATTATGATTTGACCAGCAATGAAATCGAGCAGTTTAATGTCGGCTTCAGCAAGCTGTGCCTGCCGAATTTGAGCTATTATGTCGGCGCAAGATATTTGAGAAGCACTGAAATTAATGATGGAGAGGGTACCATTGAAAAAGGTTCAAACGCCGCCACCTTCGCGATAACCTACAAGTTGAGTCCAAGATACACAATCGTGTTGGCTCATCAGTATGATTTCGATTACAGCAAACGCATTTCAACGCAGTTAAGTTTAATAAGACGCTATCACAGGCTCTATTACGGTATTACTTTCACACAAGACGAGACACTTGATAGTCAGTCGATAGTGCTTAATATTTGGCCTGAAGGCGGAAGCGATTTAGGCTTTGGCTCCGCCAGAGGTACTAATGTTGAACCCCCGGGCTCAAATTAAAAATCTGCCTGACAGGCATAGTAGTGATATTTTTACGACTTTGTGTGTTTGTGATTATTATATCTTTGTCAATTTACGCAAAGTTTAACGATTATATAGACTTTATAGGATAAGGACAGGTAGTATATTAGCTTTGTTGCCAGTACTAAAAAGGGCAATTTTTTTGATTCTTGTCCGATAAACTTTAAAGTTTCTATGCCATAAAGGCCGAAAAAACGGATATAGGACTGTTCCAATAGTCAATAGTCAATAGCCAATAGACATTAGCCAGTAGGAGGATTGCCTGCGGCGAACGTTTTTTCTGTTGACTACTGGCTACTGACTATTGACTACTGTATAAAGGATTATCTGATGAGAACGATTGCTGTAATAAATCAAAAAGGCGGTTGCGGAAAGACTACTGTTTCCATCAATTTGGCCAGCGCACTGGCCGCGGAGAACAAAAGGACTTTGTTAGTCGATATGGACCCGCAGGGACATTGTGCTGTTGGTCTGGCTGTGCCTGACGAGCAAGTCGAGCAGGGCATTTACGATGTTCTACTCGGCTCACGACGCGGCGAGCCGATTAAACTTTCCGAGATTCTCTGGGAAATCGGCGACAATTTTCACCTTGCTCCGGCAAGCATAGACCTGGCCGCTTTCGAGCAGCAGACCAATGGAATCGTTGACCGCGAAAACTGCCTGCGAGATGTTTTAAAAACTGCCGCGGCGGAATTTGACTACGTTGTGATAGATTGCCCCCCTGCCGTCAGTCTGCTTACTTTCAATGCGCTTCGCGCGGCATCGGATGTTGTCGTGCCGGTCGAAACGGGATATTTTTCGCTCCACGGCTTGAGCAAACAGTTAGACACGTTGAGTATTTTGTGCAAGCAGTGTTCGCAGCACATAAATGTTATGGTGCTGGCTTCGATGTACGACATCAGAACCAAAATGGGCAGAGAAATTCTGTCGGAATTGAGAAAGCATTTCTCCAATAGAATGTTCAAAACTGTTGTCAACTTCAACACCAAACTGAAAGAGGCGGCAAGTCTCGGCCAGCCTATTTGTGAATACGACCCGGCAAGCAGGGGGCATAAGGATTTTCAGAACCTCGCCCAGGAACTGATTGCCGCCGATACTATGATTGAGCAGAAGCAGATTGTAAATTCGCTCCGCAAAGTCGAGGTTTCGCAGCAGCAGCCTTCTGTAAGGCCGCCGCAGGCTCGAAAGGAAGTAATCGAGACCTTCGACAGGTCTCTCGATTCGATAAGTTCGTCCGCGCAGGAACTGATGGCTGGTTTGAGCGGAGCTGACAAAACCGCCAAAGCCAAAATCGCCGACGATATCGACAGCAGACTCAATAGTTTTTACGGCGTAAGACAATTCGGCGAAGCGGTAAAATTTGTAACGCTTTACCCAAGAGCAAAGAGCGTCCAGATTGCCGGCGATTTCAACAGTTGGCAGCCGCAAAAAACCACGCTCAATCAGCTTCAGGATGGAAAATGGGAACTTGCTCTGGCTCTGGCTCCCGGCAAATATCGCTATCGAATGGTCGTTGACGGTCAGTGGCAGCAGGACCCCTATAATGAACATTCCGAACTGAATCCGTTCGGCGAATACAATTCAATTCTTGAAGTGAAATAAAAAAGATGTAAGGAAATAAGGATTTCTGTTTCCTTACTTCTTACTTCCTATCAAATAAACTCGGTTTTTGCCGCTGCGTTTAGCTTCGAGCAAACCGTTGTCAGCCTGAAGGAAAAGCTGCTCTACGGTTAAACCATCGTGAGGAAATGTCGCGAGCCCTCCTGATATCGCCAATAATCCTTTGCCTTCTGCGCCCAGCGCCGGCAAATCAGTTTTATTCAGTTCGCTTCGAAATCGCTCGCAGATATTTATAACTTCTTTGGGATGCTCGGATACTACGCTTCTTCTATCCTGCGAATTTTCAATGTCAAAGCTAATAACCTTATTCTGCGGGATATTCCAAAAGACCACCGCGAATTCATCTCCGCCGACCCTGCCGACGACATCCTGCCTTCGACAGCATTTCTGCATCAGCACCGCGGCCTGTTTGAGAATGTTATCGCCCACCGGATGCCCGAATCGGTCGTTATAATTCTTGAAATTATCTATATCGAAAACAAGCAGAGTTACCTGAAGAGACATTTTCTTTGCCCGTTCGATAATCTGCCTCAAAAATTCCTTCACAAATCGTCGGTTCTTTACCCCCGTCAGTTCGTCTTCCATCGCGAGTTTCTCAAGCACTTCAATTCGCTTGCGCATCGCCAAAATTTCCGCCGATTCTGCAATGGAGGCTGTAGGGGCAGACCCGTGTGTCTGCCCTGTGTGGGTGTGGGCTGATTTCACACAAAAACTAACCGGCAGGATATAATAATCGTCCGCCAGAGTTGTCTGGCCGGAATTTGCATTCAGGAATCTTATCGCGTCAGGCTCACGCAGCATTTGGGTCAGCAGGAGGATTTTTGATTTTGGGGCTGTCTGGCGAATTTTTTTCAGAACGGCCGCCGGCTCATTGCCGAAATCGTCCATTGGCACAGCGATAATCTCAAAATGGTTGTTTTCCGTTGCCGCTACGGCATCCGATAGACTGGGGCAGTTTTCAAAATTAACGCCTGGACAAGCTGAAGTGTCAATAGAATCACCGTTAAGTCCACCCACAATAAGGACTTGCGTGTTGCCATTCTCGTTGTTTATCGTGATTCTGCTCCGCATAGTCCAGCATTATACTAAAATATCGCAAAAAAGTCAAATTAGGTAAAATAGGAAGCGGGGTAACAAGCAAATATAAAGATAGCTCGGCCTGAAAGGCCGACCCTCAATTTTTATTTTTTATTTTTGATATTTAATTTTTTTTACCCTATTTCGGCAGTGCGGCCAATTTTTCCCCTGCTTGTTGAGCAAAAATGCTGTCGGGATGTTTTTTGAGAAAATCTTCCAGTTCCCCGCGTGCCTCGGAGAGGTATTTTTCTTTTTCCGCTTCGCTTAGGTTGTGTTCTTTCCAGATGGTCAGTTTCAGGCAGGCCTGTTCAAATTTGGCGTGAATTCCACCGTCAGTGCCGGGATATTGCCTGACGAGTTGGCCGAGCTGCTGTTGTCTGGAAATCAAATCCGGCACAAGCATCGCCTTTGCCAGCAGTATATTGTCGGCGATGGAACTTTTTTCCTCCGCCTGCCCAAAAAGTTCTTCAAGATAGTTTGCCAGCAGGCGGTCGTGCGGATTCAGCAGTATAAATTGAGCCAGGAGCTGCCGAGTTTTGGCATCATCAGTCAGATTTTCACTGCCGATGAGCTGACGAAGATATTCGAGTTTCGTTTTCAGTTTCTTAAGTTCAAAATCCGTGATTACCGTCGCCTGCGGTTTGCGGAAGATTTTTTCCGATTCATCCGCAATCGCTATATCCTCGCGGTTCAGTTCCTTATTGACCATCGCCAGAGCAGAGTCGATAAGCTCCGAGGCGTAAGAAAATTTTTCCATACCGGCAAGATGAACAGCCCTTCGCCATCGCGCCTCGACCGATTCGACGCTGTTGGGATATTCCGAGAATAGTCTGTGCCATATCGGCAGATTTTCCCTGTGCGGATAGTCGTCATAAAATTGCAGCGTCTCTTTTTCAGCAAGCACATTTAAATCGACCGAAAGCTCGCTTAGCATCGCTTTATAATAAAGAGCTATCGGCATTCGTTTTATTCTGACCCTGCTACTCAAAAGCGCGTTATGCACAAAAGTGGGCTTAAACCACTGTTTCCGGGGGTTTATAAATTTCTCGTATTCTTTTAAAAGCTGCTGTCTTTTTTCCTGATACCTCAAATCATCGGAAACTTCAAACCATTCAGGCCAGCGGTCGTGAAGCAGTCTGTTCTGCAATTCTTTTTTTAATGCCGTTCGCAGCGCAATTGTTTCGTCAGGATAAAACGGACTCTGGAAATAGCTCCTGCTCTGCGGGCTTGTTACCGTGTGGTCAAGCGTTTCAGTTATGCTGTGGCTGTGAAATTCATTTATTATTTCAGGATTATTTTTTGCGATATAAAGCTGATAGTCGAGTTCAGCCAGATTGATTGTGTTCTGAAAAACTACCATCGTAACAACAAGAAAAACCGCAGCCGTACTCCATATTAGCCCCGGACGATACCGCGTGAAATGTCCAATCAGCAGCGCGATTCCAGAAATCGCCAGCGAGTTGAGCAGGCCGTAAATCCACGGCGAAAACGACAACGCCCATTTAACACTATCGGCGTTTTTGTTCCCGCCGAAAAAACAGAAATACAAAAGCACCGGACAATTACACAGCACTATCGAAATAAATCTTGACCGAAACCGAAGCGGCCGAGACGCTACGGCAAGCGAACAAATCGTAACCGCAAGAGTAAGCCCGGGCAGTTTCGCAATCAGCAGCAGGATAAGTAAATAAGGAATGCTGTATTTAAAACTCATAAGCTGCGACGACAGAATCGGAACTGCGACAAAAATCCCAACCAGCAGGCCGAGAACAAAA
>MHXU01000009.1 GCA_001824555.1 Planctomycetes bacterium GWC2_45_44 | reverse complement strand
GTTTTTATCCTGCGCCTGCGGCTGGATTATTTCGCTTTGCTGTGATTTTTCCGATTCCGTTCGGCCGTTTAGTTCGTTAATTAATGTCATTTTTATGTACTGAAAAATACGCTTATTATCATATCCGCATTGAGCTGACCTGGTTTAGCAGTATCCTTTTTCAGTTCAAGCTCTCTGACCCTGATAATTCTCTGAAGTTTTTCGACTTCTATCAGAAAACTGTAAAATGCCTGAAAATCTCCGCTAAGTTCCATTTCCAGCGGCTGCTCGATATATCCGTTGTAGTTTTTAGTTTTCAGCGCCGTGATTTTGCCGCAGTCTAATCCCTGCTTTTGCGCTATCAGAGTAATGCTTTCAAGAACTTTGTGTATTTCGCTTTCCAGCGGCAGCTTATCCTGAAAAAACTGCACAGCCTCGGCAAGCCTCGAAAGCTGCCTGCCGGCATCGTTGGCGACACTGCTTAACTTCTCAAGTTCGCCAAGCTTTGCCTGTTTGGCGATTATATCGCTTCGCTGCTTCGCTATCTCCGCATTGGCTGGCTTGAGCATATAAACATACGAAAACCACGCCAGCGCAACAAGCGTTACAAACAAAACAAATTTTCTGAAACTACTATTCATTTTTAAATTCTTCGTGTTTATTCGCGGCTATTTTATTTATAGCTTCTTTTCATTTTGATAATTGCGAATCTTTTCAACTTCATCGCTGCCCGCCGCGAAGCTGCCGCGAATCTGCGCCGTCAGCTTAAACTCTCTATAACTGCCGCCGATGACATCTTTCTGTTTCGACTGCACAAGACTGACATTTTCCAGCATATTTGATTTGCTCAAATTGGCGATATAATCCGCAACGCCGATATCACTGGCGGCAAGACCTTCAATTTCAAGTTCCGTAAAATCCTTTTCAGACGACTTTTGCTGTGCGGCTTTGGCGGCATCGTATTGGTTCAGCTTCGGAGTCAAGACTTTTTGCACAATCGTAATCTTCGAGAGCGATACGCTGTCCGGCAAATAATTCGTAAGCAGCGCAACAATCAAACTCCTCGGCACAGGCTCGATAAGTTCAGCCGTCAGCAGCGCGGTCTTCATCATTTCCTGCTTTTGAATCTGAATCTGCTCAAGCTGTTTTACCGCCTGCTGAACAATGGCCATTCTCGCATCGACCGCTTTGGCCTCGTTTGCGACCGCGTGCTGGCGAACTTTGATGATGCCAAAGGCTCCTGTTATTCCGACTACTACTATCGCCAGAAGCGCAAGGTAAAAAAAGTTCGCTCTTCGCGATTCTTTTCGCTGAATATAATCATCCGGTACAAAATCTATCTGTGCCATATCAAACTCTCCAGACCGAAGCCTTTCTCAACCGACAGGCTCAAACCAAACACCGTAGTCCAGTCGTCTTTTGCGCCTCGCGCGTCAATGCCGCGTTTAAACAGGTCGTTATTATCGACGGCCCGAAGCACATCGCCTATATGCGCGGCGATTGTATGCTTTTTCGCGACGGCCAGAACGCACTGCACAAGCTCCTGCCCCGCTCCGTCGTTGGCAAACAGCAAAATTCTTTCTATCGTCGATGTCCTGTCGGTATTCTGAAAATACCTGATGCAGGCCTCTATTTGCGCGATAAGTTTTTCCGCTCCCATACTTTGATTAAGAGAATTTATTCCAAACGGTATCATTCTGGCAAAGAGAATGCCGCTGCCTCTGCATATAACAACTCTGCAATCGTCGCGCGAAGCGTTGAGCAGCATAACGGCCGCCTCGGCATCGGCTTTTCTTCTTCCAAAAAAATTCACATAGCTGTTCACAAGAATAACCGGCCAGACGCTTATCGCCTTTACATTGAGCCGAGCCTTTTCAAAAATCGCAAGATGACATTCGACTTTAAATTTTTCAGCCGCCAGAATCAGTATATCCTTTTCTTCCGCGGGTCCGCGATTGCCATTCAGAACAATATGCCTGACCATCGCGCCGTTATCCACGAACGGAAGTAATTTTTTAGCTTCCGCATCCAGAGCCAAACCGGCATCCTGTCCGGGGTTCAGCCTCTTTTTTATCTCTTTACAGAAAACATCGACGCAGGGCATTACCGTTACGACATCTTTCGATTTGAACGGTGCCGCCGAATAAACGCTTCTTACCGCGTCAATCGTACACCGCTGCCACTGCCCGCTGTACGGCTCGATTCCGTCCGGCAAAGCCCAGCTTCCGCCGGCGATGAGCCTTACCCTGCCATCGAACAGACCGAGCTGTGCCATCCGCACGGTTTTGGCGGTAATTTCCACTCCGATTGGAAAAGCCTTCTGTGAGAAAAATCTAAACACTGCGCCCCAATTCATAATTTTCTATGACACCTGCATTATCGTCAAACGCCGCGTCTCAATTCACATCTTTCCAAAACGCATACCATTATTTTCCGCCATCGCAGAAAATTTTTTCGACTGATAAAACACAAGTACTGATAAAATATAAGTAATACTATGAAAATCGCAAATTTACAGATGTGAGTCCGAAAAAATATGGATTAAATCGAGTTGAGGGTTTATAGCTAAACAGATAACCGATAATTGAATTATTCGGCCTTGAGTTTCCGCTTCATAAGCTCTTCAATAGCCTCTAATACGCCTTTGCCGCAGAATAATATCTGATAAACCGATTCGGTAATAGGCATATCTATATTGCGTGTTTTGGCCAATTCCACGATGGATTTGCACGTCGCGGCGCCTTCAACAACGCTCATTGTCGCACCGAGAGCTTCTTTGACGCTTTGGCCTGTTCCAATCCTCTGGCCAAAAATTCTGTTTCTGCCGAGCGGCGAAATACACGTCGTAACCAAATCGCCCAAGCCGCTCAAGCCGAAAAACGTCTGCTCTTTCGCTCCGAGCGAAAGTCCGAGCCTTGTAATTTCGGCAAGTCCTCTGCACAGCAGCGCAGCCTTTGCGTTGTCGCCGACTTTGATGCCGTCAACAATGCCGGCGGCGATAGCGATTACATTTTTCATCGCTCCGGCCAACTCAACGCCTATGATGTCGGTATTACGATAAATCCTGAAATAGGGCATTGTGAAAATATCCTGAACGACTTTGGCAAGCTGTTCGTCCTGGCAGGCTGCCGTCGCGGTAGCGGGCAGTTTTCTGACGAGTTCATCGGCGATTGTCGGCCCGCTCAACGCGATAACTTTTACATCTCCGCCGAGAACATCGGCGAGTATCTGGCTTGGCCGGAGCAGTGTGCCGTTTTCAACGCCCTTGGTTACGGAGACAATCGGCACAGCGGGATTAAAATGACTTTTGAGTCTGGCGAATACGCTTCGCATATATTGGCATGGTACGGCGGAGACTATTAAATCGGCGTTTTTCAGGATTTCTGAATCCCGCGATTCGAATGCCAATTCGTCGGGGAGTTTGTAGCCGGGCAGAAATTTAAAATTTTCTTTTCGATTTTGAATTTCGCCGAGCTGCTTTGCGTCATATCCCCACATACGAACGGCGTAATGTTTTTGACAGAGCATCATTGCGCAAACGCTGCCCATCGCCCCATCGCCGACAATAGATATATTTTTCATAACCGGCAATTAAACCAGATTTGAATCTTTTTTCAATTAAAAAGAACATTTTAGTCGATTACCATTTGCCGGTTTTTTTGGCCGGTGGTTTTGGCAAGCCGCTTAAAATCGCGGTTGACTCTTTTATTTCAGCGTCTGACATTTCGTAGTCTGTAAGTTTGCCGCTCAAATAGGCATCGTAGCCGGTCAAGTCCATCAGGCCGTGGCCGCTATAGGTAAAGATAATAACTTTCTCTTTGTGTTCCTCTCTGGCTTTTATTGCTTCGTCAATCGCGCAGGCAATAGCATGGCTGGTTTCCGGCGCACAAATCGTGCCTTCGGTCTTAGCCCAAATCATAGCTGATTCATAGCATTTCAACTGATGATACGAAACCGGCCTCATCAACCCTTCGACTATGCCCTGACAAACTAACGGAGCCATACCGTGATAGCGAAGGCCGCCGGCGTGAATGGGCTTTGGTACAAACGCGTGTCCCAAAGTGTGCATCGCCAGCAGCGGGGTCATACAGGCAGTATCGCCGTGGTCGTAGGCAAATTCACCTTTAGTCATCGTCGGGCAGGCTTTCGGCTCTACCGGAATAATGTCAATATCGGCGCCGTGAATTTTATCGGCGACGAATGGGAAGGCCAGTCCGGCGAAGTTGCTTCCGCCGCCTGCGCAGCCGATTACGACATCAGGTTTTTTTATGCCGACCATTTCCAATTGCTTTTTGGCTTCAAGACCGATTATCGTCTGGTGCAGCATAACGTGATTTAAAACGCTGCCGAGGGAATAACGCGTTTTGCCGGTTTTGTCGTGGACGGCTTCTTCTATCGCTTCGGAAATAGCTATTCCAAGCGAGCCGGGAGTGTCGGGCAATTCTTTCAACATCTTTCTGCCGAACTCGGTTTCATTGCTGGGACTTGCGACGCAGTTTGCACCCCAGACCTGCATCATCAATTTTCTGAACGGCTTCTGGTCAAAGCTGATTCTGACCATATAAACCTTGCATTCTATGCCGAGCAGATTGCAGGCAAAGGCGAGAGCTGAACCCCACTGGCCTGCGCCGGTTTCGGTGGTCATTTTTTTAATACCGAACGCTTTGTTATAGTAGGCCTGCGCGACGGCTGTGTTTGGTTTGTGACTGCCGGGCGGGCTTACGCTTTCGTCTTTATAGAAAATTTTTGCGGGAGTTTTGAGATATTTTTCAAGATAAACGGCTCTTCGCAGCGGTGCTGGCCTCCAGCGGTAAAGAATATCGAGAATTTCCTGCGGGATATCAATCCATCGCTCGGTGCTTACCTCCTGTTCGATAATATTCATCGGAAAGACAGGAGCGAGCATTTCAGGGGTAATAGGCCTGCCGTTTGGACCAAGCGGCGGCTGAAGCGGACTGGGTAAATCCGCAGCAAGGTTGTACCATTTTTTTGGTATGTCTCTTTCGTGCAGTAAAATCTTCCTTTCCATCAGCTGACTCCTTATTTTAATTGTAAATTTCTATTTTAGTCCCAGCGCCTTTTTGAGTTTGGCGACCATATCGGTTTTTTCCCATGTGAAATTTTCGCCGGCTCTGCCGAAGTGCCCGCCCGAAGACGTGGCGGCGTAAATCGGCCTTTTGAGCTTTAAGTGCGTTATAATTCCACGCGGCGTCATTGGGAAAAGTTCCTTTATGGCCTTTTCAATTTTTCGTTCGTCCACTTTCGCCGTTCCTTCGGTGTCAATGTGAACAGAAATCGGGGCGGCGACGCCGATTGCATATGACAACTGAATTTCGCAGGCATCGGCAGCGCCGGACGCAACGACATTCTTGGCGATGTATCTTGCCATATAGCTTGCCGAGCGGTCAACCTTTGAGGGGTCTTTGCCGCTGAACGCTCCGCCGCCGTGCGCCCCCCTGCCGCCGTAGGTGTCAACGATAATTTTCCTGCCGGTAAGTCCGCTGTCGCCTTTGGGTCCGCCGACAACAAATCTGCCTGTCGGATTGATATGATAAATAGTATTCTTATCGACCATTTTTTTCGGCAGCACAGGCAGAACAACCTTCTTAATAATTTCGCTGCGGAGTTTGTTATACGCTATATCCGGCGTATGCTGCGTCGAAACAACAACAGTATGTATCCTGTAAGGTTTGCCATTGCGGTATTCGACGGTTACCTGACTTTTGCCATCCGGCCGCAGCCAGGGCAGTTTGCCGGTCTGACGCATTTTGGCAAGTCTGTTCACAAGATTATGCGCCATCTGAATCGGCATAGGCATAAGCTGGGGCGTTTCATTGCAGGCATAACCAAACATAATGCCCTGGTCGCCTGCTCCCTGTTCCTTATGCAGACCCTGACCTTCGGTTACGCCCTGTGAAATATCGGGGCTTTGCTTGTCGAGCGAAACAACAACCGCGCAATTGTCATAATCGAAACCCGCGGTCGGGTCTGTGTAGCCGATTTGCTTAATCGCCTGTCGCACGACGGCTGGAATATCGACGATTGCCTTTGATGTAATTTCTCCGGCTATGACGGCAAGGCCGGTCGTAACCAATGTTTCGCAGGCTACCCTGCTGTTGGGGTCTTGCGCAAGCATCGCGTCGAGAATTGAATCGGATATGCAATCGGCGACTTTATCGGGATGCCCCATTGTTACCGATTCGCTTGTAAAAAGGAAACTGTCCGAATTGCAGTTGCTATTGGTGTGAACTCTTTTTTTTGCCATTAAAAAAACCTTTGTAAAGTTAGTTATTAGTTTGCGGCTGCTCATTAAGCTGCCAGTTGTATTTTTCATATTCCACGGAGTACTGTCTCCGCGTCAAAAATTCCTGATTCGGTTCGGAGATGTAATCCTTAATTAAATTAAGAACCGCCCTGTCAATGTCCGTATGTTCGCGAAACAGTTTGTTCGTTCCATATTTTTTAATGAGCGATTCTTCCCGCCATTTGTACATTTTGAATATCGAAGAAATATGCACGACACCGCCGGCATCGTCAATTCTAAATGCGCCGGGACGAGCAAAAAAATTCTTCGCCTGCTCGGCTAACTGCCTGTCAACGAGCTTTCCGATATAAGGCTCCGGTCTTATAGACGCGCTTGCGATGGTGCCATAACAAACAGCAAAACAGGCCAGCGGCTCTTCAAATCTGCCGAGCAAAACATCGCGTTCTATCTCGTCGAGCGTATATTGTATGCCCATAATCATAAAAAATTTCTTGTCCCGGAGTCCCTGAATGTGCATAACGCTGTTGGCAGGATAGAACAGCAGCATAAACTTCGACGGCACTATCGGATAATTATCTATAATACCCTTGAGCGTACAGATATTATAAGCGTTAATCCAAAACGCGATTTTTTCATTTCGCGACCAGGTAATATAAACTTCCGGCCTGACACTGGCCAGTTTTTCAACGACGATATTCAGCTCATTGCGAAATCGCCTAAGTTTGGGATAATTCACAAGCCCATCGGCATCGACATAATTTTTCAGCAGTTCGCTGAATCCGAGGTTAAATGCATCTCCGCCGATATAGCCGGCCGGCGTATTCGGGCCTTCGACATCGACAGCGTTCATCAGGTCGCCGTTTGCGGCAGACCCATTTGATTCTCCGAGCTGACCTGCCGGACTGTTCTGCAGAAGATTAATGGGCTTATTGACATCGTTTTGGTTGACATCATTCGGCTCGCCGACCACCAATGCCATTGAGGCGGAGGCATCAATAAGAACCAACGCTATAAGCAAAAACGCGAATATCCAGAAATTTTTCATACTCTAATACACCCAATCGCCCTTGTCGGACACTTGTGTTTATACATAAAACCGTAATTCTAATAATTTTACCCGCAATTACCAGTCAAAAATCGCTCAATTAAAATATACGATTTGACACCAAAAATCGATGACAGTATAATTCATACCAATCGATGTTGCAAGCAGGTAAAAGCCGGTCAGATTAAGAGAAAATAGCCGATACGTTTCCTGTTGGAATGGGGCTTTATAATGGCAGTTAGAAATACATCAGAAGACGGTCGGCAAAACGCTCTCCCGAAAAGACCGCTAGGCAAAACAGGCTTCAATGTTTCAATCATCGGCATGGGCGGGATTGTCGTGATGAACGAGACAAGCGACCACGCCGGGCAGATTGTATCGGATGCAGTCGAAAAAGGCGTGAACTATTTCGATGTCGCTCCCTCGTATGGCGATGCGGAGCTTAAACTCGGCCCTGCGTTAAAACCTTTTCGCAAAGATGTTTATCTCGCCTGCAAAACAGGCAATCGGACTTACAGCGGAGCGATGGAAGAACTCAAAAAGTCTCTGGAAAACCTTCAGACCGATTATTTTGACGTATATCAGCTTCACGGACTTATTGATGTTGAAAAGGATGTAAAAGCGGCACTCGGCAAAGATGGTGCGATTAAAGCCTTTGTCGAAGCGAAAAAGAACGGCATTATTCGGAATATCGGCTTTTCAGCCCATACGCCGGCGGCAGCGATAACGGCGATGACGGAATTTGAGTTCGACACGGTAATGTTTCCCGTAGGTTTCAGTACTCATTTTGACGGCAATTTCGAGGGTGAAGTTCTTGCCCTTGCGGCACGACAGAATCTTGGAATTATCGGCATAAAGGCCGCCGCCAGACGAAAACGGCAGGAAAACGCTGCCAAAATGCCGCATCAGAAATGCTGGTATGAGCCTTTTTATGACCCCGAAATCGTAGAACTGGCGTTAAACTGGGCTATTAGTCAAAATATCTCGCTTACAATACCGCCCTGCGAAGAAGGCCTGTTCCGATTATTTTTAAAATTCGCACCAAACTGTAGAAAACTCACTGAAGCACAACTAAAACGCCTTGAGACCGTCGCCTCTGCCGATGAGCCGATTTTTACAGTTTGAAAAATTATTATTCGCTAACTTTATGGCTGAAAAAATCAAGCAAAACCCAAAACAGTCTATCATAAGCTGCCTAATAATAGCTGCGTTAGTCATCATCGCTGTTGCGATAGGATTTAAACAGAATTATTTTACCCAATTTAACGCCGATATCGCTGATGCCGCGAACGAAACGGAAAAGGCAGTTTTTTTGACGGACAGTCTTTTTGGCGAGGGATTTGCACCGGCAGCCGGCGTTGAAAACTACAATTCCGACAATTTATACGAAAAAATCGACGGAAAAGCCGACTTATATCTCACTAACGGCTTTTTATCCCTTCAAACATGCCGATTTGCAGAGAATTCATCGCTCGAAAACTGGGCAGAGGTATATTTTTACGATATGGGCAAACCTGAAAACGCCTTTGCCGTGTATAGCACGCAAAAAAGAAGCGATGCGGCGTCTTTGAACTGGACACAATTCGGATACTCGGTTTCGGATTCTGTCTACGTTATGTTTGGCAAATATTATGTTGAAATTTTTCTGTCTGCCGAGGACGGCAAACTTTTAAACTCGGCGGAATCGGCAGGGAAGCGAATTTCCTCGGCAGTTTCAGCGGGCAAATCCGATATGCCTCTGATGGATGTTTTTCCAACTGAAAATCTCGTCGCTGACTCCTTTAAATTTATTTCCGCCGATGCCTTTGGGTGCAGCGACTTAAAAAATATCTTCACATCCAAATACAACATCGGCGATAAAACAATCACGGTTTTTTTAAGCACAAACGCCCCTGCCGAGACGTACGACAAATACTATCGTTTTCTGTTAGACAACGGCGGAGAGGAATTGGCACACGGGCTCACAGTAAAGAATTGTAAAGCCGTGAACCTGTTCGGCAGTATTGAGCTTTTCTTTTATACTGACAAATATTTCGCAGGCGTTCGTGGCGAAACAGAAATTGAAAATTTAAGACCAATCGCAGAAAAACTGTTTAAAAAAATTTCAAATGACTGACGAAAATAAAATATCACGAAGGGATTTTTTGGCTCGCGCCGCTAAGGCAGGAGTTTCTGTCGCGGCGTTTTCGGCCGCGGCCAAACTGCTCTGCGAATCCGATGTACGAAAAATGCTCCCAATGCCGGAGATATTCACAGGTTTTAAAGATTATTCCGTCCCTGCCATGGCGGGCAAAACAATGAGCATTGTATCCGGAGCGGACAGAACGCAAACCGTAAGCAAGGCGATTGAACTTTTGGGCGGAATCGACCGATTTGTCAAACCCGGCGAAACGGTACTGCTCAAGCCTAATGTCGGCTTTGCCCGCCCCGCTCGAATCGGAGCGACAAGCCATCCCGATATTATTTCCGAAATCACCCGGCTGTGCTACGAACACGGCAAAGCGAAAAAAGTTTATGTAATGGACAATCCCATAAACGACCCTGCAAGCTGTTTCGAGCTTAGCGGAATTTCGGCAGCAGCAGCAAAAAGCGGAGCAGAAATTATCCTGCCGAGAGAAAATTTATTCAGGCCTGTAAGTCTCAAAGACGGCAAACTAATACAAAACTGGCCGATGCTTTATGAGCCGATGAAAAGAGTTGACAAGGTAATCGGCATAGCTGCTGTCAAAAACCACGCACGAAGCGGAGCGTCTATGACGATGAAAAACTGGTACGGCCTGCTCGGCGGCGGGAGAAACAACTTTCATCGCGACATCAACACCATAATCGTCGAGCTGGCGACATTAGTCAAACCGACATTAGTCATCCTCGACGGGACAGATGTAATGATGACCAACGGCCCAACCGGCGGAAGCGTTTCCGACTTAAAGAAAACGGATATTATGATAGCTGGCTGCGACCAGGTTGCCGTTGACGCTTTCGGCGCAACGCTTTTAGATATGACTCCGCAATCCCTGCCCTATCTTATAAGAGCTGAAGAGTTGAAACTCGGTACGACAGATTACAAAGCCTTGAAACCATTATACGCGGAGGTTAAGGCATAAATGAAAATAACCGCCGCAAGAAAATTAAGTCAGGTTTTCTTTTTGACGCTGCTTGTCTGGCTGTGCGTTGTCGAGACGCTCGGTACGAAGTTTTTCCAGCTTCGCGGCTGGCCTGTAAATATATTTCTGCAGCTTGACCCGCTGACCGCAATCGCGACGGCAGTTTCCACGCATAAACTTTTTGCCCCGCTGCTGTGGTCTCTGGCGACGATAATTTTGACGATCCTGCTGGGCAGGTTCTTTTGCGGATTCGTCTGTCCATTCGGCACGCTGCATCAGTTTGTTTCGTATCTGGCACACAAAAATAAAACCGCTAAAGAACTTATCGCGATTCACCAATATCACAAAACGCAGAATATAAAGTATTATATTTTGCTCGTGTTTTTAATCGCCGCCGCCCTGCCTTCGGTGCAAAATCTTCAGATTGGCCTGCTCGACCCGCTGCCGCTATTTACGCGTACGGTCAATATCCTGCTTTTGCCAATCGCTGACAACGTCGGCAATGTGCTTTCGGCGACTGACAGGCTTTATAAAACTGCGCCGTTAGTGTTGGCGGTGTTTTTAATTTTCACGTTATTGAATTTTATCTTGCCGAGATTTTTTTGCAGATTTATTTGTCCGCTCGGCGCGCTGTTCGGCCTGCTGAATCGTTTTTCGATTTGGCGAATAAACCGCAATTCAAAATGCACCGATTGCAAAATGTGCAATAAAAGATGTCAGGGATACTGCCAGCCTTCGGAAACAATTAAACTTTCCGAATGCCTGCTGTGCTGTAATTGTCTTGACGACTGCAAATTTGACGCGATTGATTTTAATACAGCTTCGTCAAATACCATTCAGAGCGAGCCTGATTTATCTCGCAGAGGTGTTTTAGCGGCGGGCTTTACTGGTTTGCTCGCAATGCCTGCTTTTAAACTTATCGCTGCGCCGAATTCCGAGCAAATCGTCCGACCGCCCGGAGCGTTGAGCGAACAGGAATTTGCCAAACGATGTATAAAATGCGGCCAATGTATGCGAATCTGTCCGACGAATGTAATCCAGCCCTGCGGAATTGAAAACGGCCTGACGAATCTCTGGACTCCGACGATGAATAATCGAATGGGAACGAGCGGCTGCCAGCTTGACTGCGTTGCCTGCGGCTATATCTGCCCGACTTCGGCAATCAGACCGCTTACCCTGTCGGAAAAACTCGGCAAAGGAAATTTCGCCGACAAAGGCCCAATCAAAATCGGCACTGCGGTTATCGACCACGCAAAATGCCTGCCGTGGGCATTCGGCGTGCCGTGTATCGTATGTCAGGAAAACTGTCCGGTAAGCCCCAAGGCGATTCACATAAAAACAACCGAATCGGGACTTCAACTGCCATATATTGACAGCGGCAAATGCATCGGCTGCGGAATCTGTCAGCACGAATGCCCCGTAAGCGGCGACAGCGCTGTGGTTGTTAAGCCATTCGGCCAAACAAGAGAAAAAAATTAGATACTTATTTTTTTGGAGATAAAAAAAATGGAAAACAAAGCAATAAACAGACGCAGCTTTTTGAAAACAGCGGCGGGAGCGGGAATTGCCTCGGCTCTGGCCGCGGGAACAAATATCGCATCGGCAATAGACCCTAATAAGCCCGCCGACGCGAACGAGCCGGTCAAAGAGCTTGTCAAGTATCCGCAGATTCCGATGAGAAAACTTGGACGCGCGGACAAATTAGTCTCCGCTCTTTCGCTTGGCATAATGTTCGACGCGATTGAAAATCAAATCGTTCTTAACAAGGCCTATCAATGGGGTGTAACCTTATGGGACACCTCGCACGGATATGCCGGTGGAAAAAGCGAAGAAGGCATTGGCAAATTTTTGACTCGTTTTCCGGAACGCCGGAAAGATTTATTTATCGTCTCAAAAGCCTCCGGCGCAAACGATTCAGCATCCCGCACCGACCGCCTGCAAACATCGTTCAAGCGAATGAACACCGATTATATTGATTTGTACTACGGCGTACACGGCTTGAGCAAACCGGAAGAATTGACAGAAGACCTCAAACAATGGGCGGCTGATGCGAAAGCAAAGGGATTGATAAAATACTTCGGATTCAGCACGCACACCAATATGGCCGATTGTATGCTGGCCGCATCGAAGCTCGACTGGATTGACGCGATTATGCCCAGCTATAATTACAGACTGCTTGCCGACCCGAAATTCGTTGGAGCCGTCGATGCCTGTAAAAAGGCCGGTACTGCGCTTATCTCGATGAAAACACAGGCGAAAAAATCGGAAGTGGACAGCGAAAATAAATTGTATCAGCACTTTATAAGCAAAGGCTTCAGCGAAGGCCAGGCCAAAATTAAAGTAACATTACAGGATGATAGAATATGCTCGGCCTGCGTCGGAATGCAGAGCATCGCAACCTTAACGCAAAACGTCGCGGCGGTTTTAGACAAAACCCAGCTCTCAAAAAGCGATGTGGAGTTTCTCGAAACTTACGCCAAAGCGACTTGCAGCGGGTATTGCTCGGCGTGCGACCTGTGTGCATCGGCCAATCCGCAGATGCCTTATGTAAGCCAGATAATGCGGTCGATGATGTATCACAACAACTATGGCGATACCGCATTGGCCAAAGAAACATTTTCGGATGCCGTATCAAAATTGTCCGCTCCGCTCGGCAGTTTTGATTACAGCAGAGCTGAAAGTATTTGCCCAAACAAAATCGCTATCGGAAAAATGATGAAAAACGCGGAAAAACTTTTCGCATAAAAAAAGATGGGAAGTAAGGAAGTAAGGATTTGGTTTAGGCCGTTTTCCTTACTTCTTTACCTCCTTGCTTCTTTACTTCTCTAAAGTTCCTTAATTTCCTTTTCGCCGGCGATTCTGATATCGTGCTTTTTCAGAACAGCCGTTGCCCTGTCGGCGTTGTCAAACCTGAACACCATCAGCGCCTTATCGGTCGCCTTTTCGACAAAGCCGTACATATATTCAACATTAACGTCTTCATCGTTAAGGACTTTTAAAATGCCGGCCAGTCCGCCCGGCTTATCGGGAACTTCGACAGCAATAACGTCTGTGATATTGGCGGTAAAGCCCGCCTCGGCCAGTTTTTTAACCGCATCATCAGGATTATTTACTACTATGCGTAAAATACCGAAACTCTCCGTCTCGGCGACATTCAGCGCACGGATATTTATGTTATGTTTTCCCAGCAGCGAACAGACATCAAATAATCTGCCTTTACGATTTTCCAGAAAAATTGAAATTTGTTTAATTTTCATATCAAAATCCCTTTATACATTACCGCGTGGGCTGAAGCCCACCCTACCCAAATACTAAAATACTAACGACTATTTTCACATCTGCCGTTTATCGACAACTCTTTTCGCCTTGCCCATACTTCTTTCAATCGTCTTCGGCTCGACAAGCGTAATTTTCGCGCTGATGGACAATACCGCGCTGATTTCCTTGTGAATTTTCCGCTTGAGTTCTTCGAGCTTCTTGACTTCATCGCTGAATATTTTGCTGTTGACCTCGACAAGCACTTCGACCTCGTCAAGCTGATGCTGCTGACGGTCAACAACGATTTGATAATGCGGCTCCGTGCCTTCGATGCCGAGCAGGACGTGTTCAATCTGCGATGGGAATACATTTATGCCGCGAACGACAATCATATCATCGGTTCTGCCCTTGATTTTGCTGATTCGCGGACTTGTTCTGCCGCATCTGCATTTTTCATAATTGATGCTCACAATATCGCGCGTGCGGTATCTAATCAGCGGAATAGCCTGTTTGGTGAGCGTGGTGATAACTAATTCGCCGTCCTGCCCTTCTTTAACCGCCTGCCCGCTGTCCGGGTCGATGATTTCGGGGTAGAAAACATCGCTGAAAATATGCAGACCATTCTTATTAGGGCATTCCTGCGCAACGCCCGGGCCGATTATTTCCGAAAGGCCGTAAATATCGGTCGCGAGCATATTCCAGGCGGCTTCGATTTCGCCGCGCATTTTTTCTGTCCAGGGTTCTGCGCCGAATACGCCGATTTTCCAGTTGCCATTCTTTGGGTCAATGCCCATATCCCTGGCTTCTTCAGCCATATAAAGAGCGTAGCTCGGCGTGCAGGTAATTATCTTCGGCGCAAAGTCCTGCATAATTTTCAACTGCCGCGCAGTCTGGCCGGACGACATCGGAATAATTCTCAATCCCATCTCCAATGCGCCATAATGAACGCCAAGACCGCCGGTGAAAAGACCGTAGCCGTAGGCGTTTTGAACGGTGTCGCCGGGTTCCGCTCCGGCGCAGGCCAAACATCGAGCCATTACCTCCGACCATAATTTTAAATCGTCTGTGGTGTAGCCGACCAGCGTCGGATTGCCCGTCGTGCCGCTGGAGACGTGGATTTCCTTAACTTCCTTCTGGTCTGTGCAGAACAGACCGTAAGGATAATTGTCGCGCATATCAATCTTGGTTGTGAAAGACAGACGAACGATATCGTCGATGGATTTGACCGAATCGGGCTTAACTCCTGCCTTGTCAAATTTATCCTTCATAACTTTGCAGTTATTATAGACGCAGGAGACAAGCTTTTTCAGCCGGTCGGACTGCACCTGCTTTAACTCGGCGGGTTTGGCACATTCAAATTTTTCATTCCAAATCATTTCAAGACCTCATTTACAAATAATACCAACGGCCTTAAATAATTGCGCCCGTTGTACGCGGGCAAGCGAAGCCGGCGTAAATATTTAAGAATTGTTCAACGCGCAATTAAATATACCCACTGGTATAACCCGTGTATTCTAACTATCCACGCTGAAAAACTCAATTTTTTTCATAAAAAAAGCCCGACCAATCCGGCCGGGCTCATAAAACGCTTTTTCAGCAGACTTTAGAACGTATAATCAACATTTACCCTTGCGAAAAACGCTTCGTCTCTGCTTCCGTCGGCGTAATAATCGCCCGGCTTGAAATACTCAAGCCATAAATGCCCATTCAGATTTTTTGAAAAAGCATACTTGAGAACCCATGTGGCCAGAGTTCCTCTGAATTTTCCGCTATTCGAAAAACCAAAACCGCTCGCATGAACATTGCCCCCTCGTGTATTTTCATCAGCAAACAAGAAGTGAACATCGCTATCCATCGAAAGTTTTTCTGTAAGCTGCATACTATGACCAAGTCCAAGCCTGTAAAGATTTGTAACTTCGCCAACCATAGTTTCGAGGTTGTAAATATAGCAGCTAATTTCGCTCCACTGCGGATATTCGCCCCAGAGCGGGTCAAACGCCTCAACTTTATTTGTACCGGGCTTGTCGCCTGAACGATACTCAAAAACGCCACGTATTCTGTTCTTGCGGGCATCGTTGAAGTGATACTCAAGTTTTTCAATAGTACCGAACGCCATCAGCTTATGCATACCCGTACGCGCTGAATTTGCCGGCACATTAATACCTTCTTTTTCGCCGAACTGAACAGCGCCTTCGGCTCTGTATTTCCAATGCTCGCTGCCGGCCAATTTACCCGACAACGCGCCGCCAATGGTATATATTTCGGCCCTTTTGCTCCATACCGCTGCCGGCCATGGGTCGCGTTTAGCCGGAACGCCCGGCGGGGTGTCAACACGACTATCCTTTTTGTATATGAAATAACCCTCAAGATTCATATTTGGATTCGCCTTATTTGTCAAATAAGCAATAAGGCCTGTTTCATCCTGCTCAGTAACTTCTTTATGACCTTCGCTGATTGGCTTAAGATACGCGTCCGTCGATGCGCGATTTTCGATATAAATTAAATCCAGCGTCGTTTCAGTATCCGGTATGGCATAAGTGAACCGCAGAGCGTCCATATAAATCGTTCTGGCGGCATCGAGCGGAGTGCCGTCAAATACTAACCAGCCCTCGCCGAGCCTTATATCCTGTCTTCCGATGGTCATCGTAAGGGGCATATCTCCGAAATTTCTTACGACCAAATTAAACTGATCCCATACAATTTCATCTAAATCTGTTTCCTGGCCTTTGCGGGCAGGCTCGTCCCAGCTTCTGAATTCCCAGGTATATCTAAGGTTGAAATCCATATCCTCGTTAATTTTCGTCTTTGTCCACCACCGCATACGCTGCTGATACCAGCTCCATTTGCTGGCGCGACCATTGTTCGTATTGTCTCTAAGCGTGTCAAGATTCCAGCCATAAGTGTAACGGAATCTTATATCCGCTCCCATACTCAACCAGGGAGTCGGATTGTGAAACCAGTCTCTGAAACTGCTCATCCCGCTTTTTGGTACGGCGGGCGTTGCGGCCACATCAGTCGCCGTTGGAGCTGCCACAGACCCGGCCGAAGCCTCTTTCTTGGGTGTTTCCACCGCCAAAGCAATTGACGTGATTGCCGCCGCGATTACGAGGGCAACCAGATATTTCCATGCACCATTTCTCATTCTTATCTCCGTAAAAAACAAGTTCGTCCGTGCTTATTATTTCGTTTCGGGCATATTACCCAAAAAAATCGCGATTACAACTATTTTTCGCCAAAACATTTATCAATATGTTCCTTATCGGGAGCTTTTGTGACTATAGAAACCACAACAGCCACAATAATCGAAATCGGCAAAGCAACCACGATAGGGTCAACGCTTGGCCAATTTGGGTAACCTGCCAGTATGCTGTTTTTGCCGTCGGTAATTTTCTGAACGATTCCTATGTCGCCGGCCTCCTGTGCCTTTACAAGAAGCAGCCAGAATCCCGTTGCCAAAAAGCCCACGACTATCGAACATATAGCCGCGGCTTTTGTCATTCGTTTGAAAAATAGTCCGCCGATAAACGCCGGCAAAAATGCCGAGGCGCACAATCCAAAGAATATCGCAGTCGCTCTGGCGATAATAATCGGGCTTTCCCTGAAGAAATAACTCCACAGCACCGCGATTATAATTCCAACTACAATAGCCATCCGAGTGATTGCCACCGTTCCGCCGTGATTTGGCCTGACCTGCTCATAAATATCTCTGCCGATGCCTGTGCCGATTGTGTGAAACTGGCTCGACAGCGTACTCATCGCCGCCGATAGCAGAGTCAGCAGAAAAATAACGCCGAACCATTTCGGCATCGCGGTAGTTACATACATAGGAATAATCTGGCTCAAGTTGCCGCCGGCATAAACTATTGAAATGCTCCTGCCTTTTACAATGGGGACTGTCTGCTGGTCAACGGCTGCGGTTTCCGATGTCGTTTCGGTAATTGTAATCGGAGCCATAGCGGGCTTGCCGTCTTTCCCCATAATATCAGCCCATTTGCCGGCATCGTCTTTCTTCATAATCTGCAAAACAGCCTGTCCCTTTTCCTGGTTCAGAGTCTTGACGATTCTGCCGGAAAATTCACTGCCATATTTATTGAAGTAAGCGTTCGACAAAGCGCCGACTGTGAACGCAACGCCTGTCATAGCCAATATAAATACGCCGCCGATAGGCACTGCCCTGTTTAGTTCTCTTTTGCTTTTTACCGTCATAAACCGCACAACCAACTGCGGCTGCGCAAGAACGCCGATACCGACACCCATAGAAATAGTCGTAATTACCGTCCACCAGAGGTCGAATTTTTTGTCTCCCCAGCCGAACAGCGGCATAGCCGTCCAGCCCTGATGGCCTATTTCCCTTAGCTTGCCCGGCACAAGAGAAGCCATATCCGTCAATGCCTGATGGCCTGCCACCACTCCGCCGATTTTTACATAAGCCCATATAAGCAGTATCATCATTCCGATAAACATAATGCTTCCCTGCAAAGCGTCGGTGTACATTACGCCTTTAAGGCCGCCCATAATTACATACGCCGCGGTAATGACACTGAATATCAGCAGAGCTGCGTTGTAATCAACACCGAACTGTGTAGAAATAAATTCAGACCCGCCGATAAGAACCGCCGCGGCGTATAAAGGCATAAAAAGGAATATGACGATTCCAACAAAAACCTGGATAAATTTGCTCTGATACCTTCTGCCGAGCAGTTCCGGGAATGTATGCGCATCGAGACGATGGCCGATTCTTCTGGCCGGCCCGCCGAGAAATACAAACGCTATGAAAATACCGACAAAGATATTGAGAAACGTAAGCCACAGCACGCTCATTCCGAACAGTCCCGCCACTCCGCCGAAACCAACAATCGCAGAGGTGGAAATGAAGGTTGCGCCATAACTTAAGGCCATTATGAATGGGTGGGTTTGCCTGCCGCCGACAAGATAATCCGCGGCGTTTTTTGTTCTGCTATAACCGAGCCAGCCGAGCCAGACAACTAACAGCAAATATGCAAGCACGGCAATAATAGTTCCGATACCAACCGTTTGAGCTTGAGCTAACATTCCATTGTCTCCTATAATGAATTGAGTTTTAAATATCCCCTTCGACTTTTTCCTCTTCTTTGACCCATTTTACATCTTCAGGCTTAACCGAGTCATCGCCTTTGTTCCACGCAAAAAAGCCATAAATCACGCACAATGAGGCACTTGCGGCACAAAGGATATACACCAGCACAACCCATTTATCCTGCAATCCCAACATAATTAACTCCCGCAAAAATCCTTTTTTTCAGCTTCACGACATCAGCAAAGCTACTTATTATTGGTCGTTGGCAACTTTGATACTTCGGCTAAATTATCCCAAAATCATGATTTTTCAATAAAAATGCGCAAGTTTTTGTCAAATTTTGTTAAATTTCTTCAAATTTTGATGAGTTTTCGCTCACTTTTGAACGGTTTTGAGCAAAAATCATCAAGTTTTTATCAATTTTGAGTGGTTTTTGACAAGTTTTGAAAAGGACATAGGGGGTAGGGTTTAGGGGATAGGGGAAAGAATTTTTTTTGAAATCTATCCATTTTTTTTATTGACTGTTGCTGACGGAGTGTTATAGTTAGATATAACAGTAAAGCTCTTAAACAAAAAGGAGTGTTCACCATTTATATAAGAATTGAACCATCTTCGTCGGTGCCGATATATCGGCAGATTATCGACCAGATAAAGTATCAGGTCGCCACAGGGTCGCTTAGAGAAGGCGATAAAGTACCAAGCGTCAGGGAACTGGCCTCAAATTTAGCAGTCAATCAAAATACCATTCTAAAAGTTTATAATGAACTTTGCAGGGAGAATGTTCTTAAAATAGAACGAGGGGACGGCACTTATGTTTCATCGAACAAACAAAATATTCCGTCAGCAGAAAGAAAAAAGATTGTCGCCAATGTACTTCGTGAAGCGGTAATACAGGCCATTCAGCTTGATGTTTCTCTTGAGCAGGCCAGTGAGCTGCTGAAAGAAGAATATGAAGCCATTAAATCTGAAAGAAATAAATAATCGGAGTAACCACGATGGATAAAAATATGATTGAAATAGAAGGATTAAAATTTTCATACGGCAAAGATGAGGTTTTAAGAGGAGTTAATCTGCAAGTACCCGAAGGCTCGATATTCGGTTTTTTAGGCAGGAACGGCGCGGGCAAGACGACAACTATAAAACTGCTGTTAGGCCTGTTGAAGCCAAATGGAGGATTTTGCAGAATCGAAGGAATAGACCCGCAAAAGGACGCAATTCAGGCTCGACGAATAGTCGGTTATATGGCGGAAGACCAGCAGATGTACGGGTGGATGCGAGTGGAGCAGATAGTTAAATGGGTGGCGAGTTTTTATCCAGGCTGGGATGATAAATTCACAAATCATCTTTTGGATATGCTGGAACTGCCGAGAAAGAGCAAAGTAAAAAGTTTGTCAAAGGGTCAGAACAGCCGATTGGCGTTGCTTCTTGCGCTGGGGCATCGGCCTAAAGTGGTTATTCTGGACGACCCGACGCTAGGGCTTGACCCGATAGCGCGAAAAGAATTTCTGCGGTATGTCATAGGTCTTTTGCAGACCAATGGAGTAACGGTATTTTTCTCAAGTCATCTTTTATATGAGATTGAGCCTGTGGCGGATTATGTCGCGATTCTTGATAAAGGTACAATTATTAAAGCTGGACGGACGTTTGATTGGCGGGAAAGCGTCAGAAAAATTATTTTGAATACATCTGAAAATAACTTCAGTAAAATTGAGGGGATTCTTGATGTTTCAAAGATGGGTGAGAGGGTAGCATTGACAGTCGAAAACTGCAGCACGGAAAAGATTGGTAAAATTAAGGCTTCATACGGTGGTTTCGCAAGAGAAACAGGTCTTAATCTCGATGAGATATTTGAAGCCTATGTGATTGGCAACAGAGGGGAGGTTAGCGGAATATGATAGAACCATTACTCTGGAAAGAATGGCACGAGCAGCGATGGAAGCTGGCATTCGGTACAGTGATGCTTGTTTTTTTTACAGGGGCATTTTTCGCGGCGAAGCTGACCAGCGACCGTGAAGTTGTTGTAGTGGTGTGGGGTCTTGGCGGGTTGGTTCTGTCTTTATACAGCGCTATGGGGGCATTTGCACCGGAAGTAACGTATAGAACCAAGCTGTTTCTTTTTGCAAAGCCCGCAGAATTGTGGAAAAGTTTTTTTTGTAAGTGGTTTTTCGGTTGGCTAAATTTCGCGGTTCCGATGGTACTTTGCAGCGCAATTTTGGCGTTAATCACTTTATTGCGACAGGATGGAAGTTCGTTTGCGCTAAAGTATGTCATAAGAGGCACATTTGCAGTAGTTTGTACTGGAACAATGTTTTACAGTATGACATGCTGTTTTGCACCTGCCAAAGGCGGCGAGGCTGCGGTTGGAATTACCGGGCTGTTAATTTTATTGGTTTCATTGTTTCATGGTATGTTTATTGACATTGTTGGCCGAATTTCAGATTGCCCCGAGCTGCTGCGGGAAATAATAGTTTTTATCAGCCCATTCACCTGGCTTCATATAATGGGGCGAATATATAATATGCGTACAAGTGTGCTGATAACGGAACAGGCGATAATATTTATAGTAACGATTCTGATTGGTCTGCGTAAATGGCGGAGGAGTTAATAGTTTATGAAGATACTTTTGAAAGAATGGCATCAGCAGAAGTGGTGGTTTTTGTTCGGTTGTCTGGCCGGTGTAGCATTTCCAGCTTTTGAATGTTACCTTTGGTGTCAGAACAATCAAACCGACAAAATCCAAACTAGTTTTGGCAGCGGGATTGTCGCGTGTATCGGGGCATTTTACGCGATTATTCTGGCAATCGCAACGACTCATCACGACACCAAAAAAGGAACGGATGATTTCTGGCGCAGCAAGCCTGTGCATATATGGAAGCTGCTGGCGGTTAAGTTTATTTTCGGCGGCTGTATATTATTTATAAGTTTTCTATTCGTTATGAGTTTGGATTTTTGGAGCAGGTTAGTTCATAATGAGTTCCCCCGTGATGCGTGGAGGGTGTTTTGCTATACTTATCCGATAGCGTTATTTATGTTTGCAGCGACGATGTGTTTGTTAGTGGTATTAAGAGATTCAGCCAAGACTGTTCTGCTTGCTATCTGGCTGGCACTGCTGATTTATTTTGTTCCTTTACTAATCGGCTCACTTGACTGGATGAATGTTTTTGAACAGATTGATAACTCGCGTGGAAGACCTTCATTGCTTGAGCATATAGTTCAGAGAAGTACCCTATCCGGCTCTTTACTACATCGTGCAGTAATATCATCTCAACCTGTCAAGGTTCCTGTGGTTTTTACAACCACCCCTCAGATAATATGGCAAATAATTACTTCAGAGGGTTATCTGCAGTATTTATTGTTTTTGGGTGTAACGGTAAGCGGAGCGATTGGCGTAGTTGTTTTGTCAGCGGCGGCTTTTAAGCGGAATTGGCGATGGCAGCCGGGGCAGAAAACAATTGTATGGGCGATGGGGCTTTCGGCGGCATTTATTTTTGGTATAGCAATACTGCAGGTCGGCCATAATCTCGAGCCTGTTAAAGAATGGAATGGCAGAAAGATTGTCAATCCCGTCATATTTAGCGAGAGCCATGTATTGGATAATTTTCAAGGTATGGGGTATTTTTACCGACGTGTTAATGCTGTAGGTGTTAAAGATGATTTGATGATAAGAGTAAGTCATGGTTGTCAGACAACTGAACCACAGAAGTTTGACTGGTGGAAGGATAAGGCAATAGTCCATTTTGTTGTTCAGCTTTACCGATTTCCTTTTTATGAGAACAGCAAAATCCCTGTAACGGCAGGAATGAAAACTCAGCCTGATTTTGCCGCAGGAGGGATAAAACTTTTCAGTACGAATGAGCCGGTAGAGGCAAGTGGAAATCATAGCGCACTGGGATGTTTTGTTAGAGGGAATTATTTGTATGCTGCATATCGTCCTGAAATTCGGGAACGAAAGGGATGCAGGACTGATTATAATGATGTGCCGTTATATTTTGCGACGGTTGATATAAATAATCCAGAGCAGCCAAAATTGATTGGAAATATTCAAATAGAGCAGACGCACGGTTGGAACAGAGGATTTGCAAGTTATGGCGACTATTGTTATTTGAACGATGGCGGTCAACTGGTAATTATCTCTGTCGCCAAAGCAGGGCAGCCGGAAATAGTCAAGCGGATTCAATATGATTCCAATGCTGAAAGTATCGGGTTGGGCTGTAACCCGTGGCTGCCAAGTGAAAAGCTGATAGTAGCGGGCGACAGGCTTCTTTGCTGCAGTCGTTCAAGAATTGTGATTTTGGATCTGGGTGAGCCTGCAATGCCCAAAGTGATTTTTGACGAGCAATATAATAAGCAATATAATGAGCAATATGTTGAAGCTGCTGCGTATAAGGATAATTGTCTTTATGTTTCCAACAGCGACGGGTTGTATTTTTACAGATTAATTAAGCAGGCTGACGGCAGATTTTCAGGTGAACTGGCGGGTGAGCGAAAGGCAACGCCATTGGAAAAACTTGCCGGCAGGAAGCCTTTTGAACTATTGTTTTATAACGGCTATCTGGTTGAAGCCTCGGATGGCTTCGGAATGATTGTGTACGATATATCTAATCCTGAAATTCCTAAAAGAGTGTATCACGCGGGGACGGATAGTTTCTGTTCCGATATGGGGATATGGAACGGTTTGATTTATCTGCAAAGTTACGGCTTTGAGGTGCGTTTTTTTGATATTCCGGGTAAAAATTGATTTTTGCGGCAGGTACGAGGACGCAAATGTCTTAATATTCAAACTGACCGAAAGTCAGTTTGAGAGTGTAAAATTGTGGAATCGGCTGCCGCCGATGGATTTTTTAATAAACCGCGTGGACAGCAGAGCTGTCCACCCTACAGACTACATCGGTTTTAGGGTGTGTCGTTAGAAGATAGAAGTTAGAAATCGAGGCCGATTAGAGTGATTTCTCTGCTATTTTCGCCTTTATGCCGCATTTGAATATCCACGCAATCAAGGCCTTTGAGAGCAGCGAAGACTTTATCAGCCCACTCGATAATGACAACGGATTCAGGAGATATAAAATCCGAAAAGCCAAGAGCCTCAAATTCAGCGATTGACTTTATTCGATACGCGTCAATGTGAAAAATCGTAAATCTGCCTTGATACTCGTTGACCATAACAAAAGTCGGACTGGTAACAAGATGCGGATTTTGCGCACCTGCACCTGCTGCTATTCCTTTTATAAGCGTGGTTTTTCCAGCGCCAAGATTGCCGAGCAGGCAGAGAATTTTCCCGCCGGTAAGATTTTGCCCGATTTTCCTGCCGAACTCGAAAGTTTCTTCAACGGAATTTGAAATAATTTCCATATTTTTTTAGACAACCGCGTGGGCTAAGAGCCCACCCTACAACTTTTATTTTAGCCACAGAGAACACAGAGGACTTGTATTTCGTCATTCGTGAAGCGTGAAGCGAAAAAACAACGAAATACGCTTCACGAGATACGCTTCACTATGTTGTTTTTTTCATTTTACTATACGCTTTAAATGGTCGTAACCGTCGGGGAATAAATTTAAAATTTTATTATCCAGCATTTTTATTTTTGCCGAGTCGCCTTTTGTAATTTTGCCGATTGCGGTGAGTTTAACTTTCTTAAATTTCCAGTTTTTTTTGAGCCGCTCGAAATTTTTTGGCGAGATTGTAAATAAAAGTTCAAAATCTTCGCCGTCGTTTAACGCGTTTTGTAATGTTTCAGCGTCTTTTGAAACGGGAATCTTCGCAGCGTCGATAATCGCGGCTTTTTTGCTCAATCTGCAAATATGATTCAAGTCCGTACTCAAGCCATCGCTGACATCCATCATTGAGTTTGCACCCGCTTCGGCAATCGTCAGAGCTTCTTTGATGCGAGGCTGAAATTCGAGATGCCTTTTTATAATCGAGCCGCCCAAATTTCCCGTTACGCAGATAACATCTCCGAGCCTGGCGGTACTACGTTGGACGGGTTTTGTTTTGCCCGGCGTACTTAACATTGAAACGCTGACTGCTAACGGTTCGTTCCAGCTTGTCATATCTCCGCCGATGAGGGGACAATTATATTTTTTGGCGGCGGAAAGAATGCCCGCGTGGAGTTTTTTGAGGTTTTTCGCGCCGAAATTCCGAGGCAGCGCAACTGAAACCACCGCGGCCAGCGGAATCGTGGCCATAGCGGCGCAATCGCTTAAACTGGCAGCCATTGACTTATAACCTATTTTTTCGAGGGATGTCTTTTTTGTATCGAAATGCGTGCCGTCAAGGAGCATATCGGTTGTAATCAAAACCGAATCGTTTTTGTGCAATTTAACCTGCGCCATATCGTCGCCTATGCCGATTGGAAATTTGGCGGCGGAAAGTCTGCTCTTTTTCATAAAATATTTAACGAGTTGTGTTTCGGTGGCGCTCATCGCTGGGCAAGCTGCTTTTTCCAATAATTTACCTGTTCAGCCATTTGAGCGGGGCTTGCGGCTGAAGCGGTCGCATAAGAAGACGCGACATTTTTGCCGCCGAGACTTATGTAAATATCATCGGCGATAATTTCGCAGTGCTTTTTAAAATCGTCAATGCTGACCTCGGCCAGCGTTTTATTCTGCTTTTCGCACTGTGCGACGAGCGAGCCGACAACGCCGTGGGCGGTTCTAAATGGCATACCCTTTTTCACAAGGTACTCGGCCAGAGCGGTGGCATCGAGGAAGCCTTTTTCAAGACCTGCGGAAATTTTTTCTGTTTTGAATTTTGTATTATCAACTATCGCGGCAGCCATATCGACACAGGCTTCGATTGTATCTGCCGCGCTGAAAACGTGGCGTTTGTCTTCCTGCAGGTCGCGATTGTAGCCGGAGGGCTGTGCTTTGAGCAGGGTCATAATCGCCATAAGCGAGCCAAGCAGCGATGCTGATTTGCCGCGGATAAGTTCGAGCATATCTGGATTTCGTTTTTGCGGCATCATACTGGACGATGTGCAAAACGCGTCGTCAATGTGAATAAAATCAAATTCTGTCGTTGAGAAAACAATCCAGTCCTCGGCCAATTTCGACAAATGCGTGGAAATCACGGAACAGTCAAAAATAAACTCCGCGCAAAAATCTCTGTCGCTGACAGAGTCGATTGTATTGTATGTAATATCGGAAAAGCCCAAAAGCTCGGCTGTTTTTTTTCTGTCCAAAGGCAGAGATGAGCCTGCAATCGCCCCGCTGCCGAGCGGGCAAAGGTTCACGAGCAATCGGCAATTTTTTAATCTCATAAAATCGCGATTAAGCTGTTCTACGAAGCTCAACAAATACGCGGCGATTGAAACGGGCTGCGCCCTTTGAAAATGCGTATATGCGGGCATTATATCGGAAACATATTTTTCGGCCAATTTTACAAAGGCTTTTTGCAGGAGCGTAATTTTGGCCTGAATGAGTTCTATTTCGTCGCGCATCCAGAGACGCAGGTCTGTGGCGACCTGGTCGTTTCTGCTTCTGCCGGTGTGGAGTTTTTTGCCTGCGTCGCCAATTTTGGCAATCAGGGCATTTTCGACAGCCATATGAATATCTTCATAAGTCTTGTCGAATTTGAATTTGTCTTCAGCTATTGCGTGAGAAATTTCGATGAGGCCTTCTTTGATTTGTTTCAGCTCGTCTTTAGTAATTAACTTTTGTTCGCAGAGCATTTCGGCGTGAGCGATTGAGCCGACAATGTCATATTTGTAGAGCCTTTTGTCGAACGAGAGCGACTCGACAAAATCAACGGCCAATGAATCGGTGGGTTTGCCAAGCCGATGTTCCCAGCTTTTTTGCGGTTGAGTCATAATGGTCTCCAATTTTTCATCAGTTTAGCCACAAAGGCACAAAGACACAAAGGAAAAAAAGATATCAGATTTCAAATGTCAGACTTCAGATATTTGGATTAAATCTGACTTCTGATATCTGATTTCTGAAGCCTTTCATTCTTCGGTCTTGTTTTCCATCTGCGGTGAATCCACCAATACTGGGTCGGGTCTTTGCGAATGGCATCTTCAAAAGCCTTTACATATTCCTGCGAAACCCACAGTAGCGGGTCGTCTTTGTCCTTCCACTCGTCGGGCGTAATCAGTCTGACAACCTCAATTTCGTAAAAAAATCTGTCGCCTGCCCTTCTGCTTACACCAACGCCTACCGGAAGATTGTATTGAATCGCGAGCAGGCCGATGCTCTTGTATGTGCTGGCTTTTCTGCCGAAGAAATCGACGAAGATGCCTTTCTTGCCGGCATCCTGGTCGGCGACAAAGCAGAGCGTCGAGCCTTGCTTGACAATCTGCTCCATTTGTTCGGATGCGCCTTTTTTGTCGATAATTCTCTGCCCTTTGCGCTGGCGGAGGTCGTAAAGATATTTATTTAGGAAAGGATTATCCAATGGCCGGGCGATGCTGTAAATGCTGAAACCAAATTCGCCGAGGAGATAGCCGATAATCTCAAAGTTGCCGTAGTGCGGGGTAGCCAGGAGCATCGGCTCTTTGCCCTGCATTTTCCATTTAATCCGCTCGATGTTTTTGTATGTCGAAAACTGCTGCCAGTTTTCGCGGGAAATAAGCCGAGGCGTAAAAATAATATCGATGATGAGCATAACAATCTGCTCGAAGCTGCGTTTGCCGGTCTGCTCTATCCAGTCGTCAGATTTGTCGGGGAAAGAGGCTTTGAGGTTTTCAATCGCCCGCTGCCTGCCGCGATGATAATGCCTCCACAGCAAACCGCCGAGGAATCGCGCGAATTTGAGCATTCTTTCAACGGGGAACAGACAGATAATAAACAAAAACGCCCGCAGCAGTACATATACAAGCCAATACTCGACGATGGTCGGCTTGCGTTTGTTTCGTTTTCTTTTTCGTTCTTCGGACATAAAATAGAAACGCAGTTATCAGTTATCGGTTATCAGTCGAGTGGACTTTAGCCTGCGCAGCTTATTATATCTTGCCGACTACCAGACTGCAGTTGTGGCCGCCGAAGCCGAATGAATTGCTCAAGGCGTAATTGACTTTTCTCTCTTTGGCGACTTTCGGAACGAAGTCTAATTTGTCATCGCAGGCAGGGTCAACATTATCGAGGTTAATTGTGGGGTGGATTATGGAATTTTCAATAGTCTTGCAGACGGCGACAAGCTCAATAGCTCCGCTTGCGCCGAGAGAATGGCCAAGCATACTCTTTGTAGAGTTAATCGAGATGTTATACGCGTGCTGACCAAAAACGCTCTTTATCGCGGTGGTCT
>MHXU01000008.1:7484-40619 GCA_001824555.1 Planctomycetes bacterium GWC2_45_44 | reverse complement strand
CCTTTGCCTGCAGTGGCCTTAACCACGATGGCTATAGCCTAAGACCAGACTGGGTAGCTTTGAAAGCAAACATAGAGCAGATTCCTGAACCGGCAACAATGGTTTTAAGCTTAGTCGGCCTGGCTTTTCTAAGGAAAAGAAGTAAATAGGAAGTTGGTAACAAGACAAGAATACTCTTTTGTGTCTTCCGGTGTCCTTAGAAAAGGACACCGGAGACACGGTGAGTATAGTACTCACCCATAACACAGCAGTTTTATACATTATTGTTATTTAAAAATCAATAGGCTTTTGAGAGGGCTTAAAATGAAGATAAAATTAAGTTTACTGTTGGTATTGTTGTTTGCTGGTTTTGCAAGCGCGACTGTAGGCGACAGTTGGAATTTGTATAATGATTATGTGAGTGGTACGAACCCCAACGGTGCCTGGGAGTACACATCTCTGGAAGCGGGGAACCCGGGATATGAAGATGGTCCTTTTGGCTACAAAGGCGGCCCGGGCTGGTGGTGGGACCAATCTTACACACAATGCATGATGCATGTTGGCGCATACAATGGAGGGTATGGGCTTGATATGGCTGCCGGCGAGGTAGGTATAAATTCAAATGCCGCCTGGCACACTGTTCTGCAATGGACAGCGCCCCAGGCCGGTACATATAAGATAGACGCTACTTTTATAGGTTCTGTAGATACCAGCGTAATTAGTCAGACACCGACTCCTGTTTACATCCAGAAGAATCTGGTGGGCGCGAATACCGGCACCCCCGGCGATGCTCTTTACTACGGTACTGTAACGGATACTACAACCCCTTTGGCACCTGATTCTATTATTGTAACACTTGATGCAGGCGACACGATATCTTTTGCCTGTGGCGGCATTAATCACGAAGGCTATAGCGAACTCCTAAGATCGGACTGGGTAGCTTTGACTGCAAACATAGAACAGGTTCCGGATCAATTTACCTGGAATCTGGTGGATGATTATGCTGTCGTGAACCCTAACGGTGAATGGAAATATACCAGCTATGAACCGTCCGGATGGGAAGGCTCATTCAGCTACAAAGGCGGTCCAGGCTGGTGGTGGCATTCAGTCTACTCACAATGCCTTATGCACGTTGGCGAATATAGTGGAGGATATGGACTTGATATGGCTGATGGCGAGATAGCTATAAATTCAAACCCCGCCTGGTACACTGCTATAAAATGGACGGCTCCTTTTACCGGTAATTTTGAGATATCAGGGTCTTATGTGGGTTCTGTAGATACTGCTTTAATCAGTCAGGCGCCTGTTAATGTTTATGTTGTGAAAAATATGGTGAACTGTGTATTCAATACCAGTGACCCTAATGTTACTCTTTTTAATGGCACTGTGGTAGATACAGTAACCCCCCTAGCATACACTCGTAGTGTACATCTTACCGAAGGTGAATCAATATCTTTTACCTGCAATGGCTATACCCATGAAGGTTATAGCGACCTGATAAGAAATGACTGGGTAGCGTTGACTGCGAATATAATCGGTACGCCTGATCCTAATTGCGGTTATGTAACTGTTCCTTCATGTGAAGATACTTGTGTATTTACCGGTACATCGATATCCGACAAGGGCAGCGACAGCAATATACCAGTTGGAAGTTTTCAGTATTCCACGGGTTCTTTTGCTCAAACTGAAAGTTATTTCAAGTTTCACGTTCCTGATTTTATAGAGGCTCCCGCAGGTAAACAGATTCGGATTACTTCCGCGAGGGTAGCTTTTTGGACGAAAACAAAATCCAGTCCTTTTGTTGGTTTTGACAGCGGCTTATTCGCATTGGGTAACCAGTGGTCGGAAAATACACTGTCCGGGAACAATCACCCAGCGATGGGAGCGTTAGAAACGATGAAGTGGTCGTATCCCGGTGATAGTACACGTTTTGTTGTGGACATATTGGGTTATGCTCAATCCGTGGCGAGTTCCGGCCAGGAGTATCTAAGTGTCGGTCTCAAAGCTTTGAGTTCTCAACCCAATGGTAATTTATACCGTGTCTTCACAAGAGAAGATTCTCTGCATGCTCCCAGACTAATCTTGTCCTATACTTATGTAGATAAGATAGAATCCGAGTGGATTGAGATACAAGGTATTGAGGATACCGGTTCATATCCGGGTTCAACAACATATTGGGACACGGAAAGAGCGATTTTTATCGGGACATGCGATGCGGTATGGCCGGGCGAGAATGTAGTGCAGGGTGAGATGTATATGAAGTTTTATCTGCCGCAATTGATAGTGCCTGCCGGGAAAGATATATTCATACATTACGCTGTTCTAAGAACGCAGGTAGTAGGTTGTGGCGCACCTATCGGTTTAACCTTTCACAAACTGGATGATTTCTGGGTTTCGTCCCAGGTTACAGGCAGCAACCACCCGATACCTGGTGCGCAAATCGGAGATCCCGAATTTTATCCCGGCAACTATCAGGGAATATGGCATAATGTAACAGAGTATGCCAGGAGTGCTGTGATTGCCTATGAAACAGGTAATGACCCTAACAGGCTGGATGGTTATCTGTCTTTTGCGGTGAAGCCGAACCCAACTGGCTTGTCGGATCCATGGTGGTTAAGAATCTTCACTATGGAAGAAACAGCGGCAGGTCCGGGTCCAGGTATAGGTGGCGGGCCGGCATTGCTGCTGAATTATTCATATTCCCCGCTTAGTCCCAATATAAGCGGTGGCAATGGCGTGAACTTTGATGATTTTGCTGCGTTGGCGTTTAACTGGCAGAAATGTTCGGATCCCACAGGCATTGGTTGTGAGTTGGCGTGGACAGAAGCGAGTCTGTGGCTAAATACCGATGAGTGCGGCTATTGGGGTTTCTTTAATGGGGACCTGAATCTTGACTGTTACGTTGATTTTGACGATCTCAAGTTTATAGTTGATAGCTGGCTTTTAGAGTAAAATTTAGATAGTAGAAGAGTTTCTGGCTGCAGGAATTCAGTTGCAGCCAGAAACTTATTTTTCGGCGATAGTTGAATAAAAATAGGAGTGTCAAATGAGTATGATATTTTACAATAGTCTAAAAAATAGAGGCAAACGAGCATTTACTTTAGTAGAGCTGCTCGTGGTTATCTCGATTATCGCGTTGTTGCTGGCAATACTTATGCCAAGTTTGCAAACGGCCAGAGCTCAAGCGCAGAAAGTGGTGTGCCGGTCCAATATGAGGCAAATTGGTATCGCCCTGCAGGCCTATATCGCTGAATATAACAGATTTCCAAATGACGTGTACAGAGGAGATAGCAAGTCGCCTTTTTATGCGTTAGATATAGTAGAAGGTGGTGTTGTGCCGCAACTTATAAAAGCGTTAAGGCCTTACTATTATAGTGGGGCGGGCCGTAAGTTTTACAAAGAAGATGGCACCCCGATACCTGCACCGGACGGGATAATGGATGTGGAAAAATGTCCTGCCGACAAGGCCAAGTACAAAAGCTATAGTATGGCAACTTCAGCGGACCGGATACATCTGGGATTTTCTTACCCACAAAAAGGCGATTGGGTTCCGACCGCTTACCCACAAGGGCCCATGGAAAATAATTGGAAACCAGTATATTATTCCGGGCGTGGTGTAGCTCCGGCGGATGTCCCGATTTTTTTTGACTCCGATTTCTGGTATATGAATATAGACCCGGTGTACAGTCCGAATAACCCCGACCGTCATTACGGTCCATTATGTTATGGTGGCGAATGGTTCAATTTTAAAAGACACCGCAAGGAAGTAAATATGTATTTTCTTGATGGTCACGCAACCAGTTGCGGTACGAGAGATAAGAATACTGCCTGGAATTATCTGCAATGGTTGCATCGTTATAGTAATAATGGAGCGACGCGTTTACCTGCACCAAATGAATATAAGTGGGGACCATATGCAAAGTAAGGCTTGTGGTACGGTGAAAGTTTTATTTATAATATTTTCCATAATTGCACTTCAGGTATCCATTGGTACCGGTCAGGTATGGAATTTATATAATGATTATGTGAGTGGCACGAACCCCAACGGAGCCTGGAAGTACACATCACTGGAGCCGGGGAATCCAGGATGGGAAGGTCCCCTTAGCGATAAAGGCGGCGGCTGGTGGATGCACACAGGTTACACAAGTATTATGATGTACGTTGGCCAATACGATGGGGCATGGGGACTTAAGTCGGCTGCTGACGAGATAGCTCTGAATTCGAATGCCGTCTGGCACGCCGTTATGCAATGGACAGCGCCCCAAGCCGGTACATATCAGATAGATGCCACCTTTAGAGGCGCTGCAGATCCCGCTGTAGTTAGTCAGACGCCGACTCCTGTTTATATCCAGAAGAATCTGGTTGGCGCGAATACCGGCAACCCCGGTGCGGCTCTTTACTATAGCTCTGTAACGGATACTACAACCCTTTTGACCCCTTCTATTACCGTGACACTTGCTGCCGGCGACACGATATCCTTTGCCTGCAGTGGCCTTAACCATGATGGCTACAGCCTAAGACCAGACTGGGTAGCTTTGAAAGTAAACATAGAGCAGATTTCTGAACCGGCGACGATAATCTTTCAAGAACCACTTGAAAATGCAATCCCTGTTAATGTTGGCCAGATAACTCGGGGGAATAATTTTGAGATTCTACTTCCCGGTTTGCCCGAAACTTCTGGTAAAGCCATAGTTTTAAGATTTAGAGGCTACTGGTATTATTCTGCTCCGGCAGGTCTCTCCCAGGCAATGAAGGTTAGTGTCAATGACACGTTTTTGACACGAACAACCGGGACAGGAGGCGAAAGGCTCATTGGCAGAAGTCCTACATTTACCCTTGCAGGTGAAAGTGATTATTATCCAGTTTTTAACGGCGATGAAATTAATGCGTTGTATGCTCCGAGCGCAAACGTTGCTGATAGTATGATCACGGGTGGTTTTGGATCGTGGTTTATGCTCGATATATCCGATATGACAAGAGGTGTCGATGGCAATATAATAAGATTTTATAATATCCATTCGTTGGATTATGTGCTGCATATTGAACAGTGTGAAATCGGCTGGATTGACAAATCCTTGATTGTATCTGAAGTAAACCGTGCCCCTGTTAGAAATGGCGATATAGCCGGCAGTTTGGTTGTTAATGGAGTTACTCTTTCACAATCGACAAAGGGCGGTTTTAGTTTAAAAGATGCCGATGGAGATGAATTACTCATAGAGACTGCTATCAATATGGGTGAAAATGCGAATTCAGAGCTTATAGCAGATGACACTCTTTCGACACCAGTTACGGTAAGTTTTAGCCAGTCTGGGAGCAATAAATTTATTATGAATGCCAATTGGCCGAAATTTACGCTTTCTCGGGAGTTGACTTTATCTTCCGATGGGTTGGTGTGGCAGGATACGTGGACGAACATATCATCCTCTTTGAGCGGGTTGCCATTTAGGCATAAATTTTTTATTAAAAATGAACAGGCAGATTTTTTAATAGGTGGAAACCCTGATATTGATGCGACTACTTCGTGTGCTTTTAATCCAACGGTTTTTGTTAGTTCCCCAGGCCATCCGGGAAATGGTATGGGTATTACCGCTGAAAGCGACAAGTTACGTTTGCTTATGCGAGTAACCGGATTTGGCGGGCTATCAGAAATATATGCGCAGGATATTGCCTTGAGCCCGGGAGCTTCTTTAACCACTGAAACTCGAATTAGCGTTGTTAGTGATGGTGGTGGTTATTGGTCGTTCATAAATGACGTGAGAGATAGATGGGGGGCCAATGGTGTATGCATAGACAGGCCGATGTTCATTGATTTTACAGAGGTCAGCGGCGCTACTTATGCACAAAGGGTTGCCGGAGCTCTTAATCAGTTGGGGCCTGTATATGTCGCGCATGCTCCATGGATTAGATTGCATCAGGATGCCGAAGTTGTGCGAACAGGCACCTATCCAAAGCTTCCTGGAGGCGCGGCTACGACTCCTGGACTTTGCCCGACTTTGGATGTTGATGCTTATCTTACTTTTGCACATCGTTTTGCGAGTTGGTATCGGTATGGGTGGGAAGTAGGTCAAATACACGCTGCTTGTCCTAATGTGAAAGTTATTCAGATGATGCATCCTTCTATGGAGGTTGCCTATAAACCGGCGCATAATCAATGGCCTTGGTTCAATGATGCTATCTTAAGGTCTGACGGTACAGTTTTTGAAAGCAGGAATTACACTGTTAGCTGGCTGTGGAACTATGCGGACTTGGATTGGGAAGTGTATTATTACTTACCCAGACAAGGTTCGGCGTACTATAATGACCTTATAAGTAGTATTCAAAAAAGTATGGATGAATATGATAGTGATGGAATTTATTGCGATGAATTTAGCTGGGTTTCCTTAACAAGACAGTACAGCAGATACGACTACAGCAGATGGGATGGGTTTTCGGTTGATCTGGATAGTTCAGGCAATGTTGTGAGACAAAAGACGGATTGTGCTTATGCTACAGAGACAGCGCAAGCCGGTATATTTGCAGAAGTTTCTTCCAGAAACGGATTTCTCCTTGCAAATACACCAGCGGCATTAAGATCAATCAATAATTTGCCCATACTCCGTTTTGTTGAAGGTGGCAATGGAATCGGGGCATTTGGGTATGCGCATTTATCTCATGTCCCGCTGGTGTTAGGAAATTATGGAGACTATGTGACCAAGCAGGGTGTTTTTGAGGCGGTCAAGGCTGCGGTAGAGCGTGGGTGTGTGTATTCCCCGATGTATACGGTGAACATTTTATTTGACAGGCCGGAAAATTTTGTTTGTAAATTATATCCGATTACAATCAAGAGTATTGGACAGGGGGTAATTAATGGCGAAGAGAGAATAATAACTACAAAATCTGGTGAGTATTTCTGGGGAGAAAAGGGGCTTTTGCTTAAGAATTATGTTTTTGATTCTCTGGGAAACCTTGTTAATACAATAACCTATTTTGATTTAGACGGCAGGATTGATATAACTGTTCCTGTCAATGGTTTGGTTATAGCTGAAAAGATTAAAGCCGGCTGTGATGTCTATGATTTTGACAGTAACAACGAAGTTAACCTGAAAGATTTGAAAGTGATGGCTGATTGCTGGTTGAATGGAATTGATTGTATTTGGTCAGGAGCTTCTTCTTCCGTATCCAAGCCAACAAATGTTGGTTTCGAAATTTTTTCAGATTTTGCAGGCTGCTGGTGAGTTTTGTGCGGGCAGCAGTTTGCATAGTTTTTTAATTTTATCTTTTTAGGAGTAATTTGTGAAATATGCTATAAATACCAATTGTTTGATGGAGCAATTTTCTACCATAGATATTGTTCGGATGGCTGGTAAATTAGGATTTGATGGTATTGAATGGGGCTTGCCTGAAAAAGATTATAAGCAGGCTGCTAAAGATATGGTCAAGGCTTCATCTGATTATGGTCTTAAGATTGCTGGTTTTCTGAACGCGGGGCATCTTTGGAAAGAAAACCTTATGCGAAGTTATAGTGAAGCCGTCGCCGGAACAGGGGCTGGTTATTTGCGTGTTACAGCTCCATGGGTTGCATTTAACTATGATGAATCTTTGCATCAAAAACAAAGTTTTAACGAGCTTTTTGCTATATGCAGAAATGGTCTTGACAAACTTGTCGAACTTGGCAGTGAATATGGAATAAAATATGTTATAGAAACACATATGGGTGGTCTCTGTGCATCTCCAGTGATAGGCAAGATGCTTCTTGATGGACTTGACCCGAATCATGTCGGGCTTTTGTATGATCCAGGCAATGGTGTTGTGGAGGGCTTTATCAGGCCTCGATTGGCAATTGAAATTATGGGTTCATATCTTGCAAGTATTCATGCTAAGAATCTTCGCCATGTTTGGACGGGTTTAATCAGAAAAGATGGCCCTGTCAGGGCTGGCTGGTCATATGAAATTAGTTTACTTGATTCAGGATATGTTGACTGGGCAGAGATGATGTTTGCGGCTAAAGTGTGTAATTTTAATGGCTGGATTTCAATGGAGGAATTTTTTAAGCCTGAGCCTGAAAAAATGCTCAAAGATGGACTTGATTTTTTAAAGCAGTGTGAAAAAGAGTCGCCGTCAGGACCTCAATCGCCGTTTTCAACTTTTAATGATTGATTACTCAAGGAATAATTTATGATAATAGACATGCATGCTCATGTTTATGCGTGGCCTAAAATACGTTCGTATCGCGGGTCTCCTTCAGTGCCGCTATCTGCAGAACAACAGATAGAAATCATGGATTTAAAGGGAATTGACAAGGCTGTAATTTTGCCTCTTTGTGCTCCCGAAGTTCCATGGGAGCCTCAAAGTTCAGGTGAAATTCTACATATTTGTGAGAAATATCCGGGCAGATTTATACCATTTTGTAATATGGACCCAAGAATGAAAGCGAATGTCGGGGAAACAGTAGTATCCGAATTTGTTTTCCATTTAGAACAGTATAAAGAACTTGGTTTTAAAGGTGTGGGTGAGTTTGCGAGCAGGATATATTGGGATGATCCGAGGATGCTGGTCTTTTGCGAGGCTTGTCAAAAAGTTGGTTTTCCCATACTTATTCATATGACCGTACCTCCGGTGCATGATTATGGCGTTCTTGATGATATTGGGTTGCCAAGAATGGAAACGGTACTCAAAAAATTTCCTGAGCTGGTTATACTTGGCCATGGGGCTACTTTCTGGTCTCATATAAGCGGTAACTGCAAACTTGCAGGAAAGACCATCTATGACGGCACATTAGAAGGGCCAGTTGAGCCGGGAGGCCGTATAGTAGAGCTTATGAGAAAGTATCCCAATTTGTGGTGTGACCTTTCTGCCGGCAGCGGATATGAGAGCATGACAAGAGATTTATCTTTTACTTACGAGTTTCTTGATGAGTTTCAGGATCGTCTTGTTTTTGGGCAGGATTACTGTGTAATTACCAATGACATGCAGCATTTGGAATGGCTGAGACAACTTAGAGATGAAGAAAAGATAACGGTCGATATGTTTGATAAGATAACAGGCCAAAATTGTATCCGGCTGCTGAAGCTTCACATCTGACGATAAACATGGTCGCTTCTTATTACGTTTGAATTTTTAGGTATTTTATGGAGATATTATCGTGAAAATTGCTTTGAAAATTTTTAGTTTAACTTTTGTCGTATTGGTTGGCTGCTCAACTATTACAAATGCCCAGCAGAGCGATGCAAACAGCGTGCATTACCAAACGCGCAAGCAATTGTTCAGTTATCCAGCCTATGATTTTGAAAATAAATCAGAAAACGCGGTAGATGCTAAAAATTTTATGGTTATGACAGATTGTGAATATGGTTCATTGACACTACAGCAGGCCGATGAGAAGATAAAACATTATTATGATCAGGGTTTTAGTGTAATTCTGTCTGAAGGGAGTCGATACTTATTCAGAGATAGTATTGAAGAGCCTGTACCTAACGCATTAAAGTTCTTGCCTTTTCCAGAGAATATAGATAGTACCAAAAAGTTGGTCGATGCGTGCCATAAATATGGAATGAAATTTTATGTCCATCTCACAAGCACGATGATAAGCCAGCAATTGCTTGAAAAGCATCCAGATTGGACGATGATAGACTTGGCAACAAATAAACCGCGAGTTAACGGGTATGGCACAGTTTCCGCCTGTATTAATAACGATGATTTTATGAAAGCCTATCTGGACAGACTTGAGACGTATATTAAAGAGGTCAGGCCGGATGGAATAATGCAGGATGAAATACAATTCTGGGGTCCTACAACATGTGGTTGTAAATCATGCCGTGAGAAGTTTAAAGCTGACACGGGCTTCGATATTCCTGAAAATTCTGACGGTTGGATTTATCATTTTGCTGATAGTCCATCTTACGCAGCATGGCTTGAATGGAGAAGAGCCAAAGTTATGGAAAATATGAAAAAAGTCAGGACGTTGCTGAAGAAATACAACCCTGATGGCATTGTTACGCATTATGTTTCCAGTAATTCAGCGATTTGGTGTTATTATGCAACGGGTCTTGTAATAGATGATTTTCCTGCTTTTGCAGACAATGTTGGATATGAATGCCAGCCGCCGGATTTCCAGTATCTTTATTATTGGCCTCAGATAATCTTCGAAATGAAATATCTGAGAGCAGTAGCCGAAGGAAATAATTCGGGAATGTGGACATTATTTTACAATCAGACAAATTCTGATACTGTTCTAAACTGGTTTGTTATGATGAGTCAGGGGTCAAGTGTCTGGTGGCGAGACGGCGGAAATGAAAAAGTAAGAGCGCCGCTGATTTCCTGGGAAAATAAATTTGCAAAAATTTGTTCAAATCTTAAAAACGCTGCTAATATAGGTATATTGTTTTCATTGGATACGCGTGACAGAAATCCGGAAACCACAAGCAGCATCAGTTGGTCTCAAAGTTTTGCCGGAGTATGTTATGCTATGACAGATGGGCATTTGCCTTATAAAGTCATTCTCGAAAGCGATATGCAGGAAAAATCTTTAAATGATAAGATAGACACCTTGCTTTTATTCAACACAGGGTCTATGTCTGATAAAGCAGTGCAAACAGCCAAAGATTTTGTTCAGAATGGCGGCACTCTAATTGCTTCTTCTTCGACATCGCTATATGACCAGACAGGCAAAAAACGATCAGATTTTGGCTTAAGTGAAATTTTCGGCTTTAGTTATCAAGACTTGACAAAAGAACCAAGTAAGCTGGTTTTGGGTGATGGGAAGGAATTGGAACACAAACAATCATTTGTCCAGCTTAAGAATATCGCTTCCGATGTCACAGTGGCCGGCAGGATGGTTTTGGCAAGTGGCAAAGAATATCCTGGTTTCCTTGTGCGGAACTATGGCAAGGGAAAGGTGATTTATTTTGCCGGCTATCCTGAACTGAATTATTTCTTTAGTTATTATGGCGCCCCAAAGATAGTTCCTGGGCAATACTGGAAAGATGAGCGCAAGCCTGAATACGGCAAGCTATTGTGTGATACAATATTGTCCAACACTAAGAGATTGCCAGTACAATTAAGCTATTTACCCAAAGGTGTAGTTGCCGAGGCGTACAATCACCATCTTGGTGGTATAAAAGGCATACAGGTTCACTTGGCGAATTTAACAGGAGCATATTTGACCGATGGTAAAGTCCCGATGACTCGGTGTCTGGAATTTCCTGATGTAATGTCAATGCTCAACAAGCAGGACAAGGCGATAACAATATCAGTGGAAGCTAATGATATCAAAGATGTGTTTTTGATTTCACCCGATTTTGATACTGTTGTCTCGTTACCTTATACGGAGCGGCAAGGCTGTACTCTTGTCAAGCTGGAAAAGTTTTATAGATATAGCATCCTGTATTTTAATCAGGGGGATTCAGTCTCAATCAGGAAATATTTGGGTAAAATTTCGGATTCAATACCTGCGCCGAAAGAATTGATTTACGACATAATAAAACCTCTGGCGGGAAAATATGATCCCAATAGTATAACAATATTTGTGGATTCTAACGATTGTAAGGGGGGGTATGATGTAGCAAAGATGGAGAATGAAACGACGAAGGTTATTTATGGTAAGGGAAGTAATTTTTCGGAATTAGAATTTTCTTTTAATATGGATAAACAATTTAATAATCCTGTACTTGAATTAGGAGCAAAAGATGACGGGGATGCTACCAAAGCTTCAATCAAAATTATGGTTAATGGCAGTGTTGTTTTTGAAGGAGCAAGTGATTTTCCAGATCAAAGCTGGTTGGTAAAAAGAATTAAGTTTAATGAGGAGTTGCTCGTCAAGGGCAAAAACGTAATAGCGATATCAAATATAGGTACTGGACCTCAAGGCTATCCTCCATGGGTCGCAGTTAACTTTATACGAATTTTATCACAGGTTGAATGACGCTTGGCGTGTATAAGTGAGAATGCTTTTGTATTATCGAAATTATTCAAAAAATTAATGTATTAATTGAAGTTATGAGTGGAAAAGGAATATAGTTATGAATAGTTCTGTAGTAAATCGTAAAGTTGTTGAAAAACTTGCTATTGATGGAGGTACACCGGTTTGTAGTGAACCGTTGCCACAAAGAGGCTTGATTGGTGAAGAAGAAAAATTTATGGCCATAAAGGTTTTTGATGAAGCTATCGAAACTGGTAATGCCTTTGATTACGGTGAAAAGTATGAGGCACAGTATGAGCAGGATTTTGTGAACTTTATGGGTGGTGGTTTTGCTGATGGTGTCAATTCGGGCACAAATGCGATATATTGTGCACTTGGCGGTTTGCAAATAGAGCCTTTTTCTGAGGTAGTCGTACCGCCTATTACTGATGCAGGCGGTGTAATGCCTGTTGTTATGATGGGGCTTATTCCTGTTTTTGCCGATTCGGACCCACGAACCTATAATACTTCTGCTGAGCAAATAGAACGTTTAATCACAGAGAGAACACGGGCAATAATAGTTGCGCATATTGCAGGCGATCCAGTAGATATGTGTCCGGTGATGGAGCTTGCTCGTAAGCATGAACTGTATGTAATTGAGGATTGTGCACAGGCGCATGGAGCTGTTTATAGAGGTGAACTTGTTGGCAGGTTTGGAGATATTGCCGCTTTTTCAACTATGAGCGGAAAGCATCATTGTACAGGAGGTCAGGGCGGTGTTGTTTATACAAAAAATGAAAATTTGCACTGGCGTGCAAGAAGGTTTGCAGATAGGGGCAAGCCTTTTAATATTGCCGGTGAGACTAAAAATGTTGTAGCAGGTATCAACTGTAATTCAAATGAACTTTCTGCGGCTATTGGAATTGCTCAGCTTAAAAAATTGCCCGGCATTCTTAAAAATCGCAGGTTGGTTGGCGATGCAATAAAAGCAGGCCTAAAGGATTGTAAAGCGGTAAGTTTCGTTTGGCAGGTACCTGACTCCAAATCTTCTTACTGGTTTCTGAATCTTAAACTTGATTTGAATGTGATAAGAGTTAGTAAGGAGACATTCTGTGATGCTATAAGCGCAGAAGGTCCTCTTGTTTCTCCCACCTATCGTCACATACAGTGCGAAAAACCCTGGTTTGAAAATCAATCTGCATTTGGTACCCAGGGATTCCCCTGGAGTTGCCCGCTATACAAAGGAGAAAAGAAGCCTAAGTATGACTTGAAGAATGCCGTTTCTGTAACAGAAACACACTTCAATGTATGGATTAACGAACGTTATGGCCAAAAAGAGGTCGAGAAAATTCTGGCCTCAATCAAGAAAGTGGAAAACGCTTTTCTCGTTGCTTAAAAAAGACGTGAGCGTTATTTGATATTAGACTGTATTGCTTATTTTTTTGACCACGGTGTTTGTAGATTTGTATTGGAGTAGATAATATGCAATTGATTGACTGGGGTATTGTTTTTGCATTTATTGCATTTTTGATTGGATCTGTTCTTTATACCAGAAAATATGTAAAAAGCGTTGCCGGTTTTTTAGCCGCGGAACGTTGTGCCAGCCGATACATTTTAGCTGTAGCTGGAGGTAGTTCTTCGCTTGGTGCGATAGCGATTATAGCAATGTTTCAACTGTATTACAGGACGGGCTTTACTGCCAAATGGTGGGAATTGATGTCTCTCCCGGCCGGCCTTATAATAACTATGTCTGGTTGGGTTGCCTATCGTTACAGACAGACACGAGCAATGACGCTGGCTGAGTTTTTTGAGAAGAGGTATAGCAGAAATTTCAGGCTTTTTGCAGGCATACTTGGTTTTTTATCCGGGATAATAAATTTTGGCATATTTCCCGCAGTCAGTACAAGGTTTTTTATATATTATTGTAACCTTCCGATGCGATTTGAATTTGCTGGCATTGAAATGTCAACTTATGCGGTTTTGATGGCAGTCCTTCTTGTAGTTGCGTTATTTTTCGCGTTTGTTGGCGGTCAGATTTCTATAATTGTTTCAGATTTTTTGCAGGGTACATTTTTTAATTTTGCCGGGATTGCAATCTTTTTTTTTCTTATAGTCTATTTTAAATGGTCGGATATTTCTGAGACGCTTTTAGCCGCTCCTATTGCTGAATCAAAGGTAAATCCTTTTAATATAGGCAATGAGGGAGAGTTTAATCTTGGTTTTTTTCTTATAGTGATATTTGGTCAGTTTTATACATGTATGGCCTGGCAGGGGTCAAGTGGATACGCGTGTTCTGCCAAATCTGCTCATGAGGCAAAAATGGGCGGTGTGATTCAGCAATTGCGCAGTTATGTCTTGCTTATAGTTCTTACATTTGCTCCGATATGCGTTTATGTTCTTATGCATCATCATAATTATTTTGGACAGGCTGAGAAAGTAATTGGTTCGTTAAATGGCATAAGTTCTGATCCAACAAATATGGTGCGTGAGGAAGCGCTTGTTCCGATTGCCTTGAGGATTATTTTGCCAACCGGTTTGATAGGCGTGTTTTGTGCGGTTATGCTCGGTGCGCTCATCGGCACTAATGAAACTTATTTGCATTCATGGGGAAGTATTTTTGTGCAGGATGTGATAATGCCTTTTCGAAAAACTCCCTTTACGCCCAAGCAGCACATGCTGGCACTTCGTTTATCTATAACGGGCGTGGCTATATTTGGTTTTTTCTTTAGTCTGATATTTTGCAATGCTCAATATATTCTAATGTTTTTTGCAGTAACAGGCGCTATATTTCTTGGTGGAGCAGGTTCAGCGATTATTGGTGGCCTCTACTGGAGCAGGGGAACTACACTGGCGGCATATCTGGCTATGGTAAATGGTGCGGTGATTGGCGTTGGAGGCATTATCGTAAAACAAATTTCACCTGATTTTTGTTTAACGGGCCAGGAAATATTTTTCATTGCAATGGTTTCTTCTATCGCTATATACATTATAGTTTCTTTGTTGTCTGGATGTAAATTTGATTTGAATAGTCTTTTACACAAGGATGCTGAACAGCAGGTTGATAAAGATGGAACGTTAAAAAAATATTTTACAAATATCTGGACGAAATTTATTACCAAAGAATTTACCAAATCGGATAAAATGTTTTATGCTATAATGCTCATCTGGATGGTGTTCTGGACACTTGTTTTTATTGCAGGAGTAATGTGGAATTTTTTCTTTGGCATCTCGGATAGCATCTGGCTGAAATTCTGGCACATCTGGATATTTTCGATGTTCGGATTTGCGGTCATTGTAGCGGTTTGGCTTGCCATAGGTGGTTTTAAAAATTTAATAGAGATGTTTAGAATTCTTGGTGGTACAAGAGTTGATGTTTCAGATGACGGATGGGTTAAAAAGCCGGGGAAACAAGGAGATGTTCAGATATAAAAATGCCAGTGATAAAACTTTTTTTGAAGTAATGTGATTTTGTAACAAAGGCGCATTTGGTTATGTACTTAACGGGATTTGCAGATGAAGCGGCCAGAGGTGTTGATGGTCAAATAAAGGCGACCAAGCAATTAGGCTGGCATCATATTGAGGCCCGCAGTATTGACTGTGTAAATATAGTTGATTTGCCTGATGAGAAGTTTGAACAGATATTAGAGAAATTAAATTCTGCTGATATAAAAATTAATTGTATCGGCTCAACTATTGCTAACTGGTCAAAGCAGATAACTGACGACTTTGATATTACCATCTCTGATGTCAAAAGGGCAATTCCTAAAACGCATAAACTCAACACGAAGATGATTCGTATTATGAGTTATGCAATTTTAAAAGACAAAGGTTCGGATGAGCAGATGGAGCAGGAGAGATTCAGAAGGCTTCGGGAAATAAAAAAAATGTTTGATGATGCCGGGATTATACCTGTTCACGAGAACTGTCAGAACTATGGAGGGATGTCTTATAAACACACCTTGAGATTGCTGGAGAATGTGCCTGGATTAAGGCTTGTGTTTGATACCGGTAATCCGATTTTGTCAGAGGATTATTCCAGACAAAAACCATATCCCAAACAATCAAGTTGGGAATTTTATTCTAATATAAAAGAATCCATCGCTTATATTCATATCAAAGATGGCAAATGGGATACTAATGCTCAAAAAGCTGTTTATTGCTGGCCTGGTGATGGGCATGGTGATATAAAAAGAATACTAAAGGATTTGATTCTTAAAGGTTATGCGGGTGGTATATCAATTGAGCCTCATATTGCGACTGTCTTTCATGAGAAGTTAAACAATGACAATGAAGATGTTATGTTCAACAGTTATATTGAATATGGCAGAAGATTGGGGAGTATAATAAACGATATAAAGAAAGAAGTCTCAAGGGCAAAATGATGAAGATATGGAATTTTGGCATAATTGGCGCAGGTATGATTGCTGATTTTCATGCAAAAGCCATTGCTGATATAGACAATGCCAAATTGATTGCGGTTTGCGATATAAATAAAGTCCGTGCTGATGAAATGTCGGCTAAGTACAAATGTAAATCTTATGGTTTATATCAGAAACTTTGCAGCGATAAAGAAATAGATGTGATAACAATTGCTACTCCCAGCGGCCTGCATGCGGAGCCTGTTATTGCAGCGGCTAAAGCCGGAAAGCATGTCATTTGTGAAAAGCCCTTGGAAGTTACATTGGATCGCATCGATGCTATGATAGAGGCTCACGAAAAGGCAGGAACTCAATTAGGTTGTATTTTTCAAAATCGTTTTACTGATGCCATGGAACCGCTTAGAGAGGCAATTGAAAAAGGCAGATTTGGGAAAATTACTTATGCTGGGGTTTATGTTCCCTGGTGGCGAAGTGATGAGTATTATAAGGGTAATTGGCGGGGTACCTGGAAACTTGATGGAGGCGGGGCATTGATGAATCAATCTATTCATATGATTGATATGCTTTGTGACTTGATGCCGCCGGTAGAGTCGGTAAAGTCATTTACTGCGACTTTAGGCCATGATATTGAGACGGAAGATACAGCAGTTGCCTGCTTAAAATTTACAAATGGCGCATTAGGAATTATCTATGGCGCAACATCTTCCTGGCCCGGCCAGTTCAAGAGATTTGAGATATCAGGGACAAAAGGAACGGTTGTTTATCTTGAAGACAGCGTTCCTGTTTGGCAGTTTATTGATGAGCAGCCGGAAGATGAAGCTATTTGTGAGACATTTAGCCGTACGCAGGGGCAGGGAGGTTTTTCAGACCCTGCCGCAATAGCTCATACTAACCATGCGCGTAATTTTAGGGCATTTTTAGAATCCCTTGATTCCGAAAAAAAATTTAATTTGGATGGCAGAGAAGGCAGAAAAGCGGTCGAATTGATTATGAGAATTTATAACTCTTCAAAATTGTGATTATAAATCTATGAATTGTTCTTAAGGGCATGGGAATTCCCTGTCTATGTAAATTGAAGGGTAGATTAAAATGAAATTGTCGAAGTTTAAGGTCTTGTCTGAATCTGAAATTAGTGATATTCATAATGTATCCATTGATATTCTCACGAATTGTGGAATAAAAGTTCTTAACAAGCGTATGCTTGATTTTTTAAGACAGAAAGGGCTTGTCGTTGATGCTGAAAAGCAAATAGTCAGGTTCTCGAAGGCCTGCATAGAAAGTGCTTTGGCAAGCATTCCCTGTCAATTTGAAGTATTTGATCAAAATGGCAAGCCTGCTTTTGTGCTTGGCGACGGTGTTCCAAAGATAGCTGCCGGCCACAATGCCGTTTTTTGGTTCGATTCTGAAACGGGGCAAACCCGCAACTCCATGGTTGCCGATGTGGAATTGTTTGCTCGGATATGCGATGATCTTGATGGTATTGATATGATAGGTATTCCCGTAATGCCACAGGATGTGCCTGATCCACATGCTTCACTGCTTTATGGTGTTCAGGCCGTCATCGAGAACTCTGCGAAACCAATTTATTTTTCAACCGACAGTGCAAAAGTCAATAAGGCTTGCATTGAGATGCTTAGAGCGGCATTCAGGGGCGATCTGAAAAATCAGGTATATGGCATCACACAGCTTTCACCCACAAGTCCTCTGTTCTGGGAAGGGAATGTCGTTGATGCGATTATGGATACCGTGGATACTGGAGTGCCAATAGCGATACTGCCCGAACCTAACGCCGGTATATCAGCTCCTTACACGCTTGCCGGGCTTTTGACGATGAATAATGTCGAATGCCTGTCGGGTCTTATCATGATACAGCTTTTATGCCCAGGCGCAAAAGTTATGTATGCCAATTCATGGACGACTACGGATATGCGAAGCGGCGCTGCGTTGGTTGGTTCAGCGGAAACGACTCTTTGTCGTATTGCCGCAGCTCAACTTGCACGATTCTATAAAATTCCATCCCATACGACTGCGCCGAATTCCGATAACCACGCTCACGATGAGCAAAACGCCTGCGAAAAGACCCTTAGTCAATTCTGTGCTGTTGGTGCCGGACATGACCTTATCGTTAACTGTGGTATGTTTGCGACAGGTATGACGTGCAGCCACGAACAATTGCTTATTGACGAAGAAATCTCATTGATGGCCAAACGTATCGCTGCCGGTATCACTGTTAACGATGACACGATTGGCGGTAGCCTTATCAAGGAAATCGGGCCGCATGGGCAAACCTATTTAACTACCGATCACACGATGAAAATGTTGTATTCAGATGAATATCTGCTTCCTCGTCTTGCTGTTCGCGGACCGAAAGCGAGTTGGGATGCTCATGGTAGTAAAGATACATATCAGCTCGCACGAGAGAAAGTGCGACAGTATAAGGCGGCTAAACCTAAATTGATTGACAATAAAATTAAATCAGAACTGCAAAAAATAGTCTCAAAATTTTAAAATTTGTATTTGTCTGGCAGATTGAACTCGACTGGGTGGCGCAAATGGTTGCTTCGTTAAAACAGTCGGTATCATTGCCGTTGGATTGGAATGAAGCCAGGAAGTTTTTCAAAGAATAGTCCATGAGTCTTGCTAAAACAAATGTAATTTTTAACATGAGTCATTAATAGCTCTCTTTGTTTTTAAGGGTGTCTATTGCTGATATGAAGATGTTTATGTTTCCTAAATACATTACCTCAGTACAGCAGATAGAAGAAGTTCTTAGTAGGCCATCTGATGCGACGGTAGAATCGGTGGCAGGCTATAATGGCGACATAATGATACTTGGCACCGGCGGCAAGGTTGGTCCAACAATGGCGCGGATGGTCAAGCGGGCGATGGAAGCTGCTAAAATTGAAAAGCAGGTGTTCGCTGTCGATATAATGCCCATGCCAGAATTGGAAAAGCAAGGTATTAAGACGCTCGTATGCGACATGCTTGATATTGATGCGGTAAAAACTCTGCCAAAAGTTGAAAATATAATTTACATGGCTGGCCGCAAGTTTGGCTCTACCGGTACTGAATGGATAACATGGGCTGCCAATGTCATGGTGCCGCATAATGTTGCCAGTGTATTTACTGCCAGTCGAATAGCCGTGTTTTCAACCGGCTGTGTCTATCCCGTGGTGCAATTGGGAAGTGGTGGGTCAGTTGAAACGGATACGGCCAATCCGGTTGGCGAATATGCTCAAAGCTGCCTTGGCAGAGAAAGAATGTTTGACTACTATGCTGCCGAGAAAGGTGAAAGAGTCGTGCAGATACGCCTGAATTATGCGGTTGAACTTCGTTATGGTGTGCTGGTTGATATTGCCATGAAAGTCTTCAATTCAGAACCGATTGATATTACCACTGGATACATAAATGGCATTTGGCAGGGTGATGTCTGCAATCAGGTGATACAAAGCCTTGTATATGCAAGCAGTCCATCGTCTATACTTAATATCACCGGGCCAGAGACAGTGTCTGTGCGTTGGGCGGCGAGCGAGTTTGGCAGAATTTTTGGCAAAACGCCTGTCTTTGTCGGCACGGAAAATGGCAAAGGCTATCTTAATAATGCCGCAAAAGCAAATTCGCTTTTTGGAAATCCGACAGTTCCTCTTGGAACTATGATCCGCTGGATATCGCACTGGATCAAAAATGGCGGCGAAAATATAGATAAGCCAACTCATTTTGAAACGCAGAACGGCCAGTATTGATGTGAGAAAGATGTTTCCATGAAGTTGAATGAACTTCCGCCAGAACTTTTAAAAAAAATCCGTAAGGGGATTGTTATCCCAGCCGTCCCTTTATCGCTGAATTCACATCGCACATTTGACCAGCTGCACCAGAGAGCAATTTTACGATATTATATTGATGCCGGCGTTGGCGGGGTTGCGGTTGGTGTTCACTCGACACAGTTTGAAATCAGAGATCGCAATGTTGGATTATTCGAACCTGTACTCGAGTTTGCTTCAAACGTGGTGGACAATTATTGCCAAAGCAGGGGTATCGATCAAATATTTAAAATAGCAGGAGTTTGTGGCAAAACTGCTCAGGCGAAAAAGGAGGCCGAGTTTGCGTGGAAGAATGGATATCACGCAGGTCTGTTGAGTTTGTCATCATTTGTGGACGAAAAAGATGACAACATAGTCATCGACCACTGTCGGCAGATCGCAGAGATTATTCCTATTATCGGATTTTACCTTCAACCGGCTGTCGGGGGCGGAAGACTGCCATTGAGTTTTTGGAGAAAGTTTGTTGAGATTGAGAATGTCATTGCTATCAAAATAGCTCCTTTTAATCGATATTATACTCTTGATGTTATACGTGCAGTATGTGAATGTGGCCGTGAGAAAGAAATTGCTCTTTATACCGGCAACGACGACAACATTGTTGTTGATCTTTTGACAACCTATAAAATCGGCACAGCGTTTGTCTCAAAAGAAATTCGTATAGTAGGTGGCTTGCTGGGACACTGGGCGGTATGGACAAAAAAAACGGTCGAATTATTAACAGAAATACATAAAATACATGAAAATAAGAGTGCTATCACACCTGAAATGCTTACACTTGCCGCGCAAATAACTGAAGCAAATGCGGCGATTTTTGATGTGGCCAACGATTTTAGTGGTTGTATTCCCGGTATCCATGAGGTTTTGCGAAGACAAGGGCTTTTCGAGGGAAACTGGTGTCTTAATCCTCGTGAGACTTTATCATTTGGCCAGAAAGAGGAAATTGACAGAATTTGCAGCATGTATCCCCATTTGACTGACGAGGCATTTGTGAAGGAAAATCTGCCGCGATGGTTTGATAATTATTCTATTTGTTTGCCGTCCGCATAAGCTACGTGCCGTATACCTTAAAAGGTGGGTGTGATTGGTTGATAAAATAGTTTTGACTAATTTGGCCAGAGTAAACGCTGATTTATGTTGGTTCGCATAATGGCCAGCCATGCCGGATGTTCGAGGCGGCCGAAATAGCTGCGTAAGTCAGTGGACTGAAAGGAATACCAGTCTTCGATTTATATGGGATGTGGTTTTGATTTTAAAAACTTATCTGTAATTTTATAGAAAGGTTTTACGTGTTTCAAGAAAAACGCTTTGCGGTCTTGTTGCTCATACTTATTCTGGCTGGTTTGTGTTTTGGGGAATTTCAGATGCCACGATATCCCTGTCAGCCAGTTATACAGACTCCAAAGATAGATGGTATTCTCGATGAGCAATGCTGGACTCAATTGCCCTCCATAGGAGCATTTGTTAACGGTTCATATACGATTAATCCTGTACAGACCACTGTGATGCTGGGGTATGATTCGAATAATCTCTATCTTGGGATTCGCCTTGATGAGCCCTTTATGGACAAAATAGTCACCAATAAAACAGAGCATGACAGTGGGATATGGCAGGATGATGATTTAGAGTTTTTTATTGCTGCTACACCCGGGGCGGAAGTATATTTCCAGTTTTGTATCAATTCAAAAGGGACGACTGAAGAATGTCGTGATATAGACATCCCTGCGCAGTGGAACGGCAATTGGCAATCAGCGGCAAAATCAGGGGAAGACTGTTGGACGGTTGAAATGGCAATTCCCTTCAAAACACTTGGCGAGCAATACCCCAATGATGGCACTGTGTGGCGGATGAACATCTGTAGAAACAGAGTTGGTGCATCAAACATTTCCTCGTGGTCGGGGACTAATTCATTTACTGACCGTGAAAGATTTGGAGAGGTAATTTTTCTCAAGCAAAGATTGCTGCAAAGCATACATTCGTCTCTCAAGCAAAATCCTAAGACTGCTTATGACCTGCCGCCAGAGAATGAACTAAACTTTATCATTCAAGCGGCGGTGTCAGGTAATTATAAAATACGCTACAATTGGTTTGATAATAAAGAAATGGTCAGGGATGCAATTTCACATATTAAAGCTGACAAACCCACTCAATTTACAGAGCGGTTTCCTTTGTCAGAAAATCTCGTTTTAGGTCAGATTGAGTTGTTTTCTACAGCCAAGCCTGCCAAGGTGCTATATCGCAGTGAGCGTATGAGTACAGGGAAATACGACATCAGGGTTATAATGCTTGCAAATGCAGAGAAATTAGTTAATAAGTTGAGCAAGCAAAAAACACCTGCGCTTCTTGATGGCATCAAAAACACATGGCAGGGGCAGCTTAAGGTTCTTGATTGTAACAGCGAAAAACGCTCCATAGAAAAATTGTTGCATGAATGCAGAATTGTCGAATGGCTTATCGGTCTCGATTGCCAATGGCAATCTAAAACAGCGATGTGGTTCTCTTTGCCGCCGTTTACAAGTACTGACTATGATTATATTCCTAATCCCTGCGATATTGGTGGAAAAGTCAGCATCACAGCAATGCGAGGTGAATATGAGCCGGGCTGCGTTAATGTTCTAATGTTGGATGCCGGACACGATGTGATTTTAAAGATTAACAATCTTTTGTCTGATGCCGGTGATGTGTTGGATTGCAGCAATATTGACATACGAGTATTGAAATATTGGTATCAGGCCGGCACAGAGTCGGAAGTAGATAAAGCCGGAAATGTGGTATGGACGGGCGAATTATTGTTAAAAAATGATTCAATAATTGATTCAGACCACAACATCCAGCGAAATATTGTCCATAGTATTGCAGACAGCCCATATCTCAAGTCGGTGCACATTAGTCGTTTCCAGAGCCGTCAGTTTTGGTTGACGGCATACATTCCAAAGGAACAGAAGCCAGGCTTGTATCGTGGTTATGCAGAGGCAATGTCCGGGGACGTTGCACTTGCGCGCATTCCAGTTGAAATAAAAGTGCTGCCTTTGTCAATTGAGCCAAGCAAATTTACCTCTACGATGTATTATTTAGGCAGGTATAGCAATGGTAAAGATCCTAACAATGATGCCTGCTATCAAGAGGATTTGCGTGTTGCCGCAGATCATGGGTTCACTTCGATGCCCATTTTAGAAGGAGCCGATGCCCGGATGAAAGACGGCTTTGTAATTAGCTATGATTTTACTGTGATAAGAAAGGCATTGGAGTTGCGTAAGAAATATGGATTGACAGGCAAAACTGTATACTGGGGCAACAATTGGTACACCCAGCCTTTAGATTTATTGTGTAGGATTTCTGAAGAGCAATTGGTTTCAGAGTCACAGCATAAAGCCAATCTGATAAAGTTTTGTAAAGAGCTGTCAAAGATTGCAGCGGAAACGGGCATCGACTTCTACTTTTATACTTGGGACGAACCGGGCTACGATAGTACGGGCAAGGCTATGCGTATGTGCCGTATAATGAACCAATGGACGCATGAGGGCAATATGAAAACGGCTGTCGCCATTGACTTGCAAGGTGCAAAAGAATTAGGCAATCTGGATTTGCCTGTACTGGATATGCCGAGTGGTGTAATAAGTGAGCAACGTCGTAAATTACCTTATGATGAAGCATGGTTTTATTGGCACCCATTGGAAAATACGATGCCAGACAGGTTATTAAGTGGACTGATGATATGGTATGGTGGATACACCGGAAGTTATCCATATGCCTACAATGCATTGGGAGACTGGGATGATTGGGAAGGCGATTTCCATTATCGGCCGATGCATTATGCTTACAGGGGGGAAAGTGGCCCGGTTTTGACATGGCAGTATGAGGCTTTTCGTGAAGGCAGAGATGATGTCAGATATCTTGAAATGCTTGAGAAACGTGTAAAGCAGGCCGAAAAGATAGGCTTTGACACGTTCAGTTCACAAGATAAAAAATTTATGATACAAGCAAAAAATCTGCTCGATGTTCCTCCTGAAAAATTTGTGGGAGGCGCTCGCAGTCTGCCATTGAAATTGACTGCAATGGATTTTTATCAGTTCAGGCAAATGACTGCAGAAATGCTCGTTAAGGCCGATGATATATTAGCCAGGAAAAGATGCCGCAGGGAGTGAAGATACCTGGACAGCATTTAGATGAAATTATGGAATCTTCCAATGAGTGATAAAAAAGCATGGGATAGTTACCTTAGAAGCAGACAATATCTGGCAAGTGGCAGTTCCACTAACTCGAAAATACCTTTGTTTACCGGAGTTGAACCGGCAAGCATTGTAAAGGGAAAGGGATGTCGTGTATGGGATGCAGACGGCAATGAATATATCGATTTTCGTAATGGGCTTGGGCCTGTGACGCTTGGATACGGTGTGCCTGAAATTGATGAGGCCATAAAAATGCAGTTGCAAAATGGTGTTGTGTTTGGCCATCCACATCCTCTTGAGGGTGAAGTTGCAGAAATGCTGGTGAATGTTGTTCCATGTGCGCAGCGTGTTCGTTTTTTAAAAACCGGAGGCGAAGCAATTGCTGCCTGTATTAAAATTGCTAGAAATGCAACCAATAGGGATGTTATTTTGCAGTGTGGTTATAATGGGTGGCTTAATAGCCTTAGCGATGAAGGTTTTAGGCCATCTGGTTTGATAAATAGCAACCCCACCAAAGGAGTGCCAGCTTCTCTTGCAGCGCTTCATCATATGATGCCATGGGGCAAGGAAGATGTATGGGAGAATGTGTTTCGTAAAATTGGAGATAAAATAGCAGCCGTTGTAATTGCCTGCGATTATTCGAACATGTCCGAAGGATTGCATTTCTTACCGGCAATGCGCAGGCTTACACAACAGTATGGAGCACTAATGATAATGGATGAAATTGTTACCGGCTTCAGACTTGCCATAGGCGGTGCGCATGAATATTTCAATTTTATGCCGGATATGGCTGTATTTGCAAAAGGAATTTCAAACGGTATGCCGCTATCGGTTTACACGGGGAGGGCAGAGCTTCTTGATTCAGCTGAAGGATTAGGTATTTCCTCTACTTTTGGTGGCGAAACTTTATCTTTAGCGGCTGCAAAGGTGTGTATACGGTATTATCAGGACAATAAGGTTATCGAAAATCTGTGGAAAACAGGAAAAAAAATATGGCCTGAAGTTAATGCCTTATTTGGCAGGTATGGCATTGGCGCACAAGTTAAAGGATTTGAAGTATGTCCACTGATAGAATTTGCAAGTAATAGTCTTGCGAAGTTATTTTTTTGCGCCTGCTACAAGTATGGAGTGTCATTGTATAATGTTTCATATGTAAATTATGCTCATAAAGAAAATGACATTGCGGAGGCACTTGAAAGAATGGAATGTGCAATCAAGGAAATGGCAACTTCCGGTAATAACCCATGACAGTTGACGCGCATGTATATCTATATACCGAAGACGACTATAGTTTTTATGGCTGGGGAACAGGTTCATTGTGGCCGCTCTATTCATTGATGGAAAAGTCTGAAGCGGTTCGAAATGAGATTATTAAGATTTCCAAAAATGGATAGGGGGTCTCAATGTTTCAGGCAGAAAATATGGTCAATAAATTTAATGAATCTCAAAAAAAGATAAAAACAACAATAGTGATGTAACCTTAGTAATTTCAAATTAGCTTATATTTTTGTCAAAGTTTATTATGTACGAACTTAAAGTAGGTTTTGTTGGTGTCGGCTGGATGGGTTCGGTTCAGCTCAGCTCAAAAGGCTCACTGAACGCGATGATGCGAAATAAGACAACAAATGGCAAATGGATAAGACCTTTGGATAAATCAAACTCAGGTGATTTGGCCTGGCCACAGGATACAACAACACCGGACAGCGGCAACGTTGTTGAACATCAGACCGGCTCCGCTGTTGGACATTTTATTGAATGTGTAAAAAATAAAATCAAATCACCGCTTAGATTTGTAAATTCCCGGATTATAGCTTGGCTGGGCAGCGAAGATGTCTGCGAAATTTAAAAAGCTGATATCATTGCCACTTGATTGAACTGAAGCTAAGAAATTCTTCAACGATTAGAACCATGAGAATAGTAAAGACAAACTGCAATTTTGAACGCGAGCCACTAATAGCCCCCTTGGGCTTCAAAGGGGGCTATCTATCTGAACTATGGCAGTCTGTAGTTTTGCTTGGAGATGGCAAGGGCAATGAAGGCACAGGCCTTGGTACGCAAAGCACATTATGGTCAGACTCACAAGTCTTTACATCAAACAGCGAATCAGCGGGCAATGGCATGATGTTTTTAGCGACATCTTATGCCCTTGAAAGAGTAAAAGAGATAGAATGGGATACACCGTTTGATTTACTTGAAAAAATCCTGCCCGATGTTTATGAATATGGCAAAAAGATAACGAATAATCCGCATCTGAGACTTACATTTGCCCTTAACAGCCTTGTCGCAGTTGATAATGCCGCCTGGGTTATTTACTGCAAAGCTAAAGGCATTACTAATTTTGATGATATGCTTCCCACTGATATTAAACCTGCCCTTAACTGCAAACATGATAAACTGGCCAACATACCTTTGATGAGCTATAACGTACCATTGGATAAAATTGTCGAGGTGGTAAAGCAGGGCTATTTCTTTTTAAAGATAAAAATAGGCTCGGACCCTGACAAAGATGGCAATCTTGACAAGATGCTTGATTGGGACAAAAACAGACTAAAAGAAATTCATGAAGCAGTAAAAAATATTGAGACTCCATATATAAACAATGGAAAAGTTCCATATTATTTTGATGCCAATGGCAGATATGACAGCAAAGACAGATTGATGAGATTTATTGACTATGCTAAAAAATTAGGTGCACTCGACAGGATAATCCTCATGGAAGAGCCTTTCCCGGAAGAATTTCAGGAGGATGTTTCTGATATTCCAGTTAGAGTTGCCGCCGATGAAAGCACCCATTCAGATAAAGATGCCTTAGTTAGAATCCAGCAGGGTTACACCGCGATAGCATTAAAACCGATAGCCAAGACAATGAGTATGAGTTTGAAGATAGCCAGACTTGCCCATGAGAAAAATATTCCATGCTTTTGCGCTGATTTGACGGTCAATCCTATTTTGGTCGATTGGAACAAAAATGTTGCCGCCCGATTACCTGCATTACCGGGCATGAAGATAGGGGTATTGGAATCCAATGGCTATCAGAATTATAAAAACTGGCAGCAGATGAAAAATAATCATTCAATGTCCGGAGCGGACTGGATAGAAGCCAAAGATGGGATATTCAACTTGAATCAGGATTTCTACAGCCAAAGCGGTGGAATATTTTTGCATAGCAAATATTATAAAGAGTTAATTGGGATTGGAAAGTAGTTATTATGATTTGAATAGGAGCTGTTGATATTGGTACTCTCACCCTGAAGAGTTTACTGAAGTTATGAATAAACTTGGTCGGGCAAAATATACTTGCGTCTATAATTCTGGTTTTCGTTCAGATGAGGCATGCGATGCAAATGCCGCCAAATGAGCATGAAATAAATTTATGTATGCTGTTTAATTTGTATAATTCAAAATTTTAGAAAATTCGGAGAATAAATGATTATCGACATGCATACTCATGTGCCGCTTAATAAAAGTGATTGGCCGAAGTTTATTCATACTTGCAGAACAAATAATGTTTCGATTGCTATTGCTTCTGCTCTTGGGGTTACGGATTGGCCACAATATCCCAGCAAGGAAGTGGTTCGAAAGGCAAACGACCTTGCATTTGAATTTGCACAGTATTCCAGGGGACTTGTTCGATGGCTGGCGTATATCAATCCTCAGAACGCAAACTGGCCGAAAGAATTGCAGTTATGCCTGAATAAGGGGGCGATAGGAATTAAGCTTTGGATTTCAATTAAATCATCTGATGGCAGTATTGAAGGTGTCTGGCCGATTCTGGAGTGTGCTGGCAAACTGAAAATACCTGTGTTAATTCATTCATTCAATCGTCAGGTTGATTTATTTAAAGGTGAAATCAATACACTGGAAGTCGCGTCACTTGCCAAAAAAATTCCTCAAACTACCATTATAGCAGCACATGCTGGAGGCAATTGGCAAATAGGTATCAAACAACTTGCAAATCTTGATAATGTCTATGTGGACATCTCTGGCTCTTTCCCACAACGGACAATGGTTGAGACGATCGTACGCGAACTTGGAGACGAGCATGTTCTTTTTGGCAGCGATATGTATGGACGCGAACAGAGTTCGCAACTAGCTAAAATAATATTTTCTAATATTACAGATTCACAGAGAGAATTATTGCTCTATAAAAATTCTTGCAGAGTTTTTGGGCTGAATGGAAATTCAGCAGCTTCTCAGCAAATTACTAATTACAATTCTAAAACAATGCAATTTATGAGTGAGGTGGTCGATCATTTCTGCTTTGCAGGCAAGTTTACATTCTTGGGAACAGGGGTAAGTATTGAGGAGCTTGAGTGTGAACTTATTCGCAATAAATATACAGCCTTTGTTGCGAATGCCGAAACGTTGCATAACGATGATTTAGCAGATAAAAATAATAAATTTATTACCGAAGTGGCTGGTTCTTCTCAAATAAAACCTCTGGCAACTATTGATCCACTTGGGGATTGGCGGCCATTGCTCGACCAGGCAAAGCAGGATTTCGCGGGGGTATTGGTTTCACCTTACTTTCACCGTTGGAGTTTGCAGGATACGAACTGCCGAGACTTTTTTGAATCTTGTGCAAAAGATAAGTTTCCTGTCTGGATTAATTGTGATTTGGGTGATAATAGATTTTATATGTATCCGATTCCAATCCGACAGGTTAGTATTAGTGAGTTAAATTGGTTTGCTGCCAATGCTCCATTGAACACGTATTATTTTCAAGCACTCCATGAAACTGGAATTGATGCTCTGTTAACTAATAAACGATCTGATTCAATGATATATTGTGAAATAAGTAGACTTACAGATGTTGCAGGTTCTTTAATAAATGTCTTAAGAAAATTTGGAAGAAATCATTTTGTTTTTGGTTCAGAATATCCCCTCAGAGCAATGCCTACGGTGAAATATGTGGCTGATACCATGTCTTGTGCAAAAATTGATCTGGTAAGAAAAACATAAAATATGCGTAATATTCCGGCCAAGTAGTGCGACCAGCGAAGGCTGGCGTGTTCAAAGAGAGCCGGTCATTTATGAGTAAGCCAAAGTTACTGTTGTAAAGGTGTTCGTGTCCTGGCAAGATGTGTGTGGAACCATCGCAAAGCTGGCGTACTCAGAGATCGCCTGTTTCTCAGTGGTGCTTTGAAACGGGAATGCCCAAAATAAAAAGAACTTGAAATCCTGTGAATACCAGCTATATTTATTGCCGGTCAAGGTAATATCTGGAAGAATATTTTATCCATTCCCATTACCGATAGTAGCGGTACAATACAGAGGCATAAGAATTAATTTCTGATCAGATAGTTCTTTATATGTGCCGCTGTAGAGTACTAGGCCATTGGGGCAATTTGGATATTTTTCCAGCATCAAATGAAGGCTTTTCAAGCTTCCCCCAGTGCCTGATTTTACTTCTACAGGATAAATAGTACCATCTCGAACCGTAAGATAGTCCACCTCAGCATTGCTGCTTCTGGCTTCTCGTGCCCAATAAAACAGTTCCTGACCATGCCACGCCAAAAGCTCTTGACCTACAAATTGTTCCGCAAGTTTGCCGCGATACATTGAAAGAAGATTTTCCTGTTTTAATTCCAACTCGACAGGTACCTGACAAAGTCGTTGCAACAAACCAATATCCAGCATCGTAGCTTTGAATTTCTTTTGATTGGCAGTTGCGCCTAGCGGTAGGCCAGAAGGGTTACATGATGGAATTTTGTGAATTACTTTGGCTTTTGCCAACATATCAAATGCCTTGCGATTCATTTGACCAGAATGACCATCATTGAGATGGGTGTATTTCAACTGTTCACCTATACCTTTGGCTACTCCCAAAAAAACAGCATCCAGACATGTTGTATCGATGTGAGGTTTGTATTTAGAAAAGTCTTGACGATATGAATCAAGGATTTCCGATTGCACACCAAAGACTTCTACCATTGAGTGAGAATTGCAATACGTTTTTACACATTCAGGCATCCCGCCGACAAAGAAGTAACTTCTCAATTCATTGAGGATCATTTTTTGAATGGCATAGTCAACATCAACAGGTGACTTGAGTATATACTCTGCCATTTGTTCTTTATTCATTGCAAGCAGATACTCATGAAACGTCATCGGATACATGTGTAAATATTGTACCCGCCCGACAGGAATAGATATGTCCCCAAATGCAAACTCCAGCAGAGACCCTGCTGCCAGAACATGAAGTTCCGGCATCTGCTCGTAAAAATATCGTAATGCCATTATTGCTCTTGGACAGGCTTGTATCTCATCAAAAAATAAGAGCGTTTTGCCAGGAATAATTCGGCCTACTTCTAATTCCAGATAGTTCAGGATTATCTTAGGATCGAGATTTCCTTCGAAATACGTGTGAATATCACGTCGCTTTTCCAAATCGATTTTGACAAAGCCATCAAACTGGTTAGCCAAAAAATTCTCAACCAGCCAAGTTTTTCCTACTTGTCGTGCCCCGCGGATAATCAAAGGTTTACGTCTTGAGGAATTTTTCCATTCCATAACTTGTTTTTCAGCGGATCTCTTCATAGGCGGTGCCTTTAAATAGATGGTATTTAATCAAATAACAACAGAATTATATCTATTAAAAAGTATAAAGTCAATGATAATATTAAGAAATTATAGTATAAAGTCAATCATCATAAGGGTATTACGATGAAATTTACCTTTTTGGGTCACTACTGTCCGGTTGAGCTAAATTTATTTTAGCATAACTATAGTAAATATAAAAGGTTGCGAGAGAAAATGATTGTTTTCGATTCCAAGTCGGCTATAACCAACGGCCTTATTAGGTGCACCTTCGCACATAAAGGGCTGGCTGATGAATACCGACCGAATAATTTTCTCGCAAATCATGGACTTCTTTCCCAAACACCAATTCAATCAATGTGTCCGTCGCTATCGCGGCAACTACCGCCTGCGGACATTTTCGTGTTTCGATCAATTCCTGTGCATGGCTTTCGCACAACTGCTGTTCAAAGAATCACTTCGCGACATCGAAATCTGCCTGCGTGCGATGAAGCCAAAACTGTACCATGCGGGTTTCCGCGGCAACATCGCCAAGAGCACGCTGGCCGATGCCAACGAAAAACGTCCGTGGCAGATATATGCCGACTTCGCACAGTTACTCATTGCCAGGGCACGAACATTATATCGCGACGACAGCTTTGGCATCGATCTCAAAAATACCACCTACGCACTCGACTCAACAACCATCGACTTGTGTCTGACGTTATTCCCATGGGCACAGTTTCGCAAACACAAAAGCGCCGTCAAGGTGCATACGCTGATGGACTTAAAAGGCTCTATACCCTGTTTTATCCGCATTACCGGCGGTTCTGTTCACGATGTGAACTTTATAGACGAACTGCCTATCGAAGCGGGAGCGTTCTATATTATGGATCGCGGCTACATCGACTTTGCACGACTCTACACTTTTACAAAGAGCATGGCCTTCTTTGTGACACGTGCCAAGACCAATCTCGATTATACACGCATCAGCTATCTCACGGTGGACAAATCCACCGGTCTTCGCAGCGATCAGACCATTATGCTGCGAGGACTACAAACTTCAAAAGACTATCCAGCGTCGCTGCGCCGAATCAGTTACTACGACAAAGACATCAACAAACGCTTTGTTTTTTTGACCAACAACTTTACGCTCAATGCGATCATAATTGCCAAACTTTACAAGTGCCGATGGCAGATAGAGCTTTTCTTCAAATGGCTCAAACAAAATCTGCACATCAAAGCGTTTTTCGGCACCTCAGAAAACGCCGTCAAGACGCAAATATGGATTGCGGTCAGCGTCTATGTCCTGATTGCCATCATCAAGAAAGAACTGAAACTTCAGCACAGTTTGGCCGAAATCCTGCAAATTATCAGCGTTTCCATTTTCGAGCAAGTCTCACTACAGCAAATACTTACGGAGATTCCTATGAAAAACAAAAATTTTCAAAACTATAAACAATTGTCTTTATTCGACTTATAACCGGACAGTAGTGTTTTTGGGTATTTAAGTATGAAAATATCACTTACACATTGTACAATTACGACATTATCTGGACTTGCTTGTCCAGAAGTAGAATACTCTATCCTGCGCGCGTAGTTACTCGCAATAAATGCAATCCGGTGCAATGGGGTGCAATACTTGCAAAACCACTTGCAATTATCTTCAATTCATAGCCCAATGTAGCCAAAGGGTTTACGGTTTTGAGCGATTTTTGGGCTTTAGCGGCTGTTAACCGCTAGGTCGTAGGTTCAAATCCTACTCGGGGAGCTAAGCTGCCTTTTGAAAGATTGGCGGCTTTTTTTATGCGCAGAATTGCGGCTTTCTGAAACTCGCCTAACTATCGTTATAATCGCTTGTTATGGAATAACTTACACGCAAAGTTGCTAAATTTCTGCAAAGCTCTAACACCCCCGATACTCTCGACCTGTTAACCCGAAATCACTCACCCGCCAAACTCTCGGACTCTCTGATTATTCGCTCTCTCTGGTTAACACCCACGCCCCAAATGGGGTTGGCGTGAAATAATTTAGTGATTTTGCAACATTCCGCTAAAACGATCACACAGTGTAATAGTTGGCTGTTCTTTCAACCTGATGAAGTTTGAACTGTGGTGCGATGTAAACAATTTTCACCTCAGTTTTTCAAGCTGAGCAAGGAATAACTCTTTGCTCCACAGATTCAGCGAAGGCAGCTCGGCAACTCTCACAAATCTTCGGACATCTTCTGTTGTAGTTTTTCAGTCAAGCGACTTGATGGCTTTTTCAAGTTCGGCCATGCACCAGTCCAGATTGACATCGATATCCAGTCCCTTCCATAGCCCTTGCTGTTTAAGAGCAGATGCAAGAAACCGATAATTGATTTTAATCCCCTGACTTGTGTACCATAGAAAATC
>MHXU01000008.1:0-7474 GCA_001824555.1 Planctomycetes bacterium GWC2_45_44 | reverse complement strand
GTACCATAGAAAATCATACCAGTCTCTGCCTTTGATGTATTCTCTACAAAGCAGAGCATGTACCTTGCCTGCAAACAAGCTCGACTTGTTCTGCACCGTGACAGAAGATACAAACGGGAAATCGAGATATTTGATTTCTGTTTCACTACCGATAGGCGGGTTGGTATCAATTTCTAATTTGATGCGAATTTTACGAAACGGTCCTTTTTTACCCGCATGGTTTAGCTGAAGAACTTTTCCAATGGAATCATCCTTGATAAAGGCTTTTTTAACAGTGATGTCTGTTTTGGAGCGATCGGTAATATCAACATTATAACCATATGCTCCAAGTTCCTCTGATAGCGATTGAAGATGCGGCTGAAGTTTAAAATCGCGGTTTGGTTCTTTAAGAATAAAATCAAGGTCTTCTGAAAACCTGTTCAGACCATAAAAAATCCGCAGACATGTCCCACCCTGAAAAACACCATACTTGAAAAAATCAGTTCTGCTCAATGCCGCCAGGGCAACTTCCTGTGTAATCTCCCTGATGGCATGCTCTTCTTCCATTTCCGATTTACAGTTATAGGAGTTTAACCTTTCCTGAATAAGCTTAATACTCATAGCTTCAAATCCTTTCTTAATCCTTTGAGAAATTTTTGAACTCGCCGGCTTACATAATTTTCAATCAAAGCATTGATATCTTCTGAAGTAACGGATTCAAACTCTTCTGGTTCGATTCGTAGGCTTTCGACAACAGGCTTTAAGCCAGCCCAGTCTTTCTTGTGAACATATACATAATCTGCCAGTGCTTTCATTGGAGAAGCCATTAAAAAGATGTTACCAGCTTCATCTGTCAGTCTTTCGACACCGGCATAGAAAACTTTTTGCGGTACACTATCGTAGCTGAAAGCTCCCAATGGGGTTTGGAACTCTTTTGATTTACCTGAAGAGACGCTCGTTAGCGTATATACCGCTTCAGGAATCCAGCCGTGCCGGCTAAGGGCTGATTCCAGGCTGATATATGATGGTCCATAAATATGTTGAGCCAGGGCATAGAGATTAATGCTTTTTTTCTGGTACTTAGGAGCAAGACAGTACAGGCCTCTACGGATATGGATAATCTCACCACCGGCGATTGCCCGCTTGACAAGGCCGTATCTTTTGTCCTCGCTTTCAGGAAATAGGGTAGCCACATCCTGGCTGGTAAAACAACCATAAGGGGCATTTTCAAAGATTTTTTCGGTTAATTTGTTCATATTACATTCACTGTCCTGTCAAGATATGACGGTATCTGGTAATTATACGCCATATCGGCATACATTGCAAGTAAGATTAATAAAACTGTCGAAAAATGATAGTATTTTGAAAATATCGCCCACCCATTTTGGATGAACTGAAAAAATCCGTATTACAGAAGGCTTTTGAGGGGGATTTATATGCCAAAACCGTGAAAACTGGTGTTTTTTTTGGATTTTTCACGATTATATTGACAAAAGAGTGAAAATTCGTATAATTTGGTTATGGCAAAAGTATTACATATCTTTAATACAATCAATCGCTTAAGAGAGCGGTATTATGCCGCATCTATCGGGAAACAATCGCTTATAAAAATATTGAGTGAAGCAGAGGTTGCAGAACAGGTGTACAACTCCAATGCCATCGAGAACAGCACTCTTACTCTTGAAGAAACAGAAAAAATCCTTTTGCAAATACACTTGGATAGGTACATAACTGAAAGAGAAATTTTTGAAGCCAAAAACCTCGCGCGGGTAGTTTCTTATATTGATACGAGAGCCAAAGAACAAGAGCTTACTCTTGATATTATTCTGTCGCTTCACAAAATGCTTATATCGAATATCCGGGATGATATTGCTGGAAGATTTCGCAATGCAGGCGAGTATGTTCGGGTTGCCAACCACATAGCTCCAGATCCAAAAGAAGTAACAGGAAGATTAGAAAAAATGCTTGCGGCTTATAATGCAAACAGCCATGAAAATATTATAAAGCGTATCGCACTGCTGCATCTTACATTTGAACAGACGCACCCATTTGTCGATGGCAATGGCCGTATTGGAAGAGTAATAAATAATTATTTGCTTATACGAGAAGGTTTTGTGCCGGTGAATATCAAATTCATTGACAGGAAGATGTATTACGAGGCGTTTAGGGAGTTTAACGAAAAAGGCACTGCGACAACGATGGAGGAAATAGTCGGCAAATCGCTTACGAATAGTTATCACAAAAGGCTTGCGTATCTGGAGGGTGCACATATTATGACGCTTGGAGAATATGCAAAGAAGCATAAAATATCGCACTCAAATTTGATAAATAAAGCAAATCGCCAAACTATAGAGGCTTTTCTTGAAAAAGGTATTTGGAAGATTGGCGTAAGTCAGAATAAAAAATAATTTATGGATAAAGCGGAAACAAGGGCGGATCTGACTGATATTCCAATAAACCCGTGTCACAGGTGATTTACCACACCAAAGTTAAGCTACCAACCAAGTGGCTTCAAACCAACTTCCATGGCATCTTTTTGCCTTTATCTTGTTAACACATCTGTCCCAATCGGAAATAAAACGGAACAATTTAGCTACTGGGGTAAATATATAACTATAGGGGGACATGTTTTTAGGAGTCCGATTGGAATGAAAAAACGTAATCGAATCAGCCATGATACATCAACACAACAGCGCCGGAATGAGATAGCATCACTGCTGGCGGCAGGCATGTTAAAAGCGGAACCTGCCATAAAATCGCTCTGTGAAAAACTCTCAGATTCTTCACAAAAAGCCCTTGAGCTTTCGCCGGAACCGAGGCTTAGTGTGCCCACTGAATAACGATAAATATTGGAGGGCTTATGGACTTAAAAATGGAAATAATGGCATTACAAAAAATGACGGCCGGCCAGCTGCGGCAAAAGCATGTGGAGCTGTTTCAGGAACCGTCCCGGTCATCGAACCGCCAGTGGCTATTCCGGCGTTTGGCTTGGCGGATACAATCGCTGGACGAAGGCAACTTGTCAGAACGGGCAAGAGAACGGGCAAGGCAGTTGGCTCGTGAGGCTGACATCCGGCTTAGACCACCACGAGAACTCAAAATGCCCCCAGCAACCGGTTATCGCATCAACGCTGGAGCCATTCATCTCCAACATGATAAGCGATTGCCTATGCCAGGAGCGGTCTTATCACGGAAATTCAAAGGCCAGATGTACTATGTCAACGTGTTAACCAAGGGATTTGAGTTTGACGGTGAATTGTACCGCTCACTTTCAGCGATAGCACACAAAATCACCGGTTGCCACTGGAATGGGTATCACTTTTTTAATTTAAAGAAACGGAGTAACGAATGAACGAGAAAAAAATCATCAGATGTGCCATTTATACCAGAAAATCTACTGAGGAAGGCTTGGAACAGGACTACAATTCACTGGATGCTCAACGGGATGCAGCGGAAGCATATATTAAAAGTCAGAAACAGGAAGGATGGGTATGTCTACCTGAAAAGTATGATGATGGAGGCTATACTGGTGGCAATCTCGACCGTCCCGCAGCCCAGCGACTGTTGGCCGATGTCCAAGAAGGCAAAATTGACTGCATTATGGTTTATAAAGTTGACCGACTAAGTCGTTCACTGATGGATTTTGCCAGAATAATCCAAATACTGGATAAAAATAATGTTTCATTTGTTTCTGTAACGCAGCAATTCAATACCACCACATCTATGGGACGGCTTACACTGAATATTCTGCTGTCGTTTGCACAGTTTGAACGTGAAATCATCTCTGAGCGCACACGGGATAAAATTGCCGGTGCCCGCCGCAAAGGAAAATGGACGGGTGGGCGGCCAATACTTGGCTACGATATTCTCCGCGAACCAGGTGGCTCAAAACTGATGGTTAACCCGCCGGAATCAAGGCAGGTGCGACAGATATTTGAAAAATATCTTGAGACGGGATCGCTCATGGCAACGCTCAAATGGCTCGATGAAGAAAAACAACGTAATAAGCAGTATAAGGCCAAGGATGGCAAGACCAATGGCGGCCTTGTGTTCGCCAAATCGTCGCTCCAACGACTTTTGACCAATGTAATATACATCGGCAGAATATCCCATAAAGAAAATGTATATCAGGGTGAACACCAGGGCATTGTGGATGAGGGATTGTTTTCACAGGTACAGTCGCTTTTGAAAATGAACCGGCGTTCCGGCGGCCCACATCGGAATAAATACGATGCACTGCTCAAGGGATTGGTACGCTGCAAACACTGTGGATGTGCAATGACCCATCACTATGTTTTGAACGATAATAAGCGGTATCGGTATTATGTGTGTATCAATGCACAGAAACGCGGCTGGAGCAACTGTGTATCACCATCTTTGCCTGCTGTTGAATTGGAAGAGTTTGTCATAGGCCAGATACGCACGCTCCGCAAAGATGATATGTTTCTAAGCGAGGTACTGGAAAAAGCACAGGCCAAACTATACTCCGACGTTGAGCAGCACCAAGCAGCTCTTAAAACATCAGAAAATGAAATGCGAAAGATGCTACGCTCGCTGGGAGAAATATCTGCACAAGCTGCTTACGATAGCCGTTCCGCAGACAAATTGGCAGAGTTGCAGGAGCAAATAAAACAAAAAGAACAAGCCATGACCGTTCTGAATGAGAAAATTATAGTGGCACGTCGGCGTATGGTGGATACGGATGAGATGACAGGGGCAATTGAAGCGTTCGACCCTATCTGGCAGTCGCTTACACCGAATGAGCAAACCAGACTTATTCGGCTTCTGGTACAGCAGGTGGAATATGATGGTGAAAATAAAAACATAGCAGTCACGTTCCATCCAACCGGCATTAAGTCATTAACACATGAGGAAGTATGCGTATGAGCGACCAATTGACTGTAACACGCAAGATTCACTTTGCAACTCGTGCCAAGGGCCGGCGACAAATACTGCCTGGGCAAGAGCCTGTGCGGGATTTGCCGACCGAGCGTATCCCGCGTATTTCGCGGCTGATGGCACTGGCAATTCACTTTGACGGTATTATTCGTGCCGGTGGTATTCTTGACTATGCAGACTTGGCATCTCTGGGGCATGTCAGTCGCGCCCGGGTTACGCAGATAATGAATTTGTTGCTTTTGGCACCGGATATTCAGGAGCAGATATTGTTTTTGCCGTCTATCGCTAACGGTGACGACCCCATTACAGAACGTCATCTTCGCCCAATTGTGTCGCAATGCGATTGGTTTCGGCAAAGACTCCTGTGGAACAATGTTTTTTGCAAAAAATAATTTAGCCATAACTTATTATTTAAAAATAAGTTATATTTTTTCATCATATTTTCGCACATTCAACACTTGACAAAACACACCAAAGCGTTTAGTATGACTAAACAGTAATTCATCATTAATGATATTGTTTGGAAAAACATTGTATGGTAGGTAATCCTGAGTTTGGAAAACGCATTAGAGACCTTCGTGAGGCCAAGAAAATCGCCGCCCCGAAGTTTTCGCTTCGACAATTTGCCCAAGCAGCAGGTATCAGTGCCACATATTTAAGCAAGGTCGAGACCGGGGATTTCGTTCCTCCGGCACCGGAAACAATAAAAAAAATGGCGGCCCTTCTCGATACAGATGCCGACGAGCTATTAGCAATCGCGGGGAAGGTTGACCCCGATCTTTCAAAAATTATTATGGAACAGCCCAAGGCGATGGCGGATTTTCTGCGCGTTGCCCACGGGCTTTCAGAAGAAGATATTCAAAAACTTACTGAACAGATTCGTGTCAAAAAGGAGTGATACGATACACTGAGGACCACCTATGAAGATCAAGTACCTACGAGAAAGTCAAATTGAAACTGCCGCATTTAATCTTCTGGTTGCATATGGTCAGAAATACGGCGAAATCTCGAAGCCACCCATTCCAGTGGATGCGATACTCGAATCGCATCTATGTCTAAATTTCAGTTTTGATGACCTTCCCAAATTATTCAACAAACCAGATGTACTCGGTGCTACCTGGGTAAAGAAACGTAAAATATGTATCGACCAATCGCTTGATCCAACTGAGCATCCATCAGCGGAAGGTCGTTTTCGGTTTACTGTCGCTCATGAACTTGGACACTGGATCCTCCACAAAAGCCAGATTGAGGAAGTAAGCGGCGGCCTCTTTGAAACCGACACCAAACCATCTATTGTGTGCCGTACGCAGTCCGCCAAGGAGCCGATTGAGTGGCAAGCAGACGCATTTGCTGGATTCCTATTAATGCCCAAAGAATTGGTACACAATACCTGGAAGAATATATTCGGCAGCCTTGAGCCATATATTGCAGTTAATGAGATTGCAGACTTGTCAGCCCGATGGGGCTTGGCCGAAGACAGCCATCCTACAGTAAAAGTGACCAAAAAACTTGCCCAGATATTCAATGTTTCAGGGCAATCGATGCAGATACGCCTAATTGGATTAGGTCTTGTTCTTACTAAACAGCCCGAGAAGGGTCTATTTTAAGATGTGTTTTTTTTAAACATTAGCGTTTAGTGTTTAATTTACAGTACTACTTTTTTTTTGGAGATTACTCTTATGTCAACAAACTTCAAACTCAGAAATTTTGCAAACCCGGCAACACTTAAAGCAATTGCCCGTCCGCTACTGATCCAGTTCCTTCAACGGTATGGCGATTTTTTCGCTGGCAGACATCTAAATATGCATGCGGGTGATGGCTTCGACTATGACCATCTCGCAAGTATTCTTATGTCTCCGGATGAAGACACACCCGAAGAACTACTGGATGCTTTATTTTTCATCGATGAGATGTCAATGCCTCAGTACTACGACGATTTGGTAAACAAAATGGCATCAGCCGGCATCAACCCCGGCACGCTACCAGAACCTACAGGTGCAGACTTAGCTGTTGCTATTTGGCTTGCATCTCCCAGCCTGCTTGAGTCGCTGCATGCCGAGCAATTTATGGTACGTGCCAAAAAATTCGATTCGTTTCTGTCTACGGGAACTACCATACCGCCTCTGACTCATCCCACTGCAAGTGTACTCAAAGCTCTTGAGGATAACCTGAATCACTGGTTTGAAACTAAGAAACGTGGTCGTGGTACGAAAGTATTTGTATTCATGCGAGATGGAGTGGCGTGGTTTTTGGTTCGTCATGGTGAACCATACAAACGTGAAGGCACCTTGAAAAATGGCGAATCATCAAGCATCTTTTATCGCCCGGAGAAATTTGATGTGCTGATGTACAACCCCGAAATCGGAGAATTTTCTATTCACACCAGCACTAAAAGTGAAAAGAAAGCATATTGTAAATATTTCGGCAGACACCTATTCGGCAATGAGTTAATGTTTGATATCGATCGCAGCGGTGAAAAATATACGCTCGAACCACTTCGCAATGATTTTATGAAAGCGTGTGTCTCCTCTTGCGGTTAGAATGCCGCAGAGAAAAACTTTATTCAGCGACTACAAGTCGCGGAAAGGAGACACAC
>MHXU01000007.1 GCA_001824555.1 Planctomycetes bacterium GWC2_45_44 | reverse complement strand
GCAAAATTTATCTCGCATCCGGAAAATTGGACAAGGCGGGGGCGGCATTGAGATTCGCAATCGAAGGGGAACTGGCCAGAGAAGAATATAAAAACGCCGTTCTGTCGCTTATAGACTGCCGGATAAAACAGCAGAACTATATCGATGCCCTTAATGTGCTTGCGAATATCGATTCCTGGCAGTTTTCGGAACCTGAATTTATGCAGCTTCTTGTTACAAAAAGCCGCATCTATCGCGATATGGGGCTTTACAGCAAAGCCATCTCCGCTCTTGCCGACAAGGCAGAGTATGTTTCTGACAAACAATTAAAATCGCAGATGTTTTACGAAATTGCGCTTTGCAAAATCGCGTCCGGCGAACCTGGGTCTGCCTATACCACCCTTACAGATACTATCGCAATTTGCGAACCGGGCGAACTTAACGACCAAATAACCGCCGCTCTTGCCGATGTCTGTCTGAAACTCAACCGCGACAAACAGGCTTACGACCTCTGCACGGGACTAATAGATAATTCATCGTCAAAAGAGATAAAACTGCAGGCAAGGCAGATAATCGCTGAAGTTTATCGCAGGCAGAATAATTTCGACAAGGCCGCTCTGGCTCTGCTGGGCGAGGCGAAAAAGAACGAAACAAAATGAAAATTGAAAAAATTATAATATCGATATTTATTCTGACGATTTGCGGCGGTTTCGCATCGGCATCCGTTGCAGATGACAACGAACTCAATCCTGTCGATGTGATAAACGATTATCTGGCCGCGGAGGAAAAAAACTCCGCCGAGCGAGTATCGCAGCAGATAATTGATTTGCTGATTCCCGCGAATTTCGTTGCACTCTCCAGCAAACCTTCAAATGTTCCGATGCTGCCGACAAGCGAATTCTCTCGAAAGTTATGGGAGACCACAATAGCCGTCGCGGACGAAAACGATACTCAAAACACCGCCAACCTCCGTCAGGCGATAGAAAAAATCAACTCGCTTAAATTTGAACAATCTCAAATTAGTCAGCCCGTTCAGTCGGAACCAGCCCAAATCGTTCAGCAGGCCGAGGCCGCTGCCGAACCGGAAATAATTCAACCAGTCCCCGCCGAGCCGGTTGCCGTTGTCGAAGCTAACAGTAACAATGGAAAAAAACTGACCGCTGATGACCTGTCTAACATCGAAAATCGCGTCAGCGAAGCCGAATCGCCTTACGAAATGGCTGAACTTCTCTTTCATGCCGGACATCTCAAACAGGCGGCGGCTTATTACAAACAGGCTCTCAAGTCCGGCAATTATGAAAACCGTCCGCAGGACAAGGCCTGGATTATCTTCCAGCTTGGCAACTGTCTCAAGGAAAGCGACCCTGCCGAGGCGACGAAAATTTACGCCAGACTTATCTCCGAACATCCGGATTCAACGTGGACAAAAATGGCTCGCCGGTACAGCGAACTGTTGACCCTGCAGGCGCAAAGCAAACCTTACGAACTTATGAAACAACAGGCCGATGAACTGCGAAAGGCCAAAGCCGATGAATAACGCTTCCCTTCGACAAAATGATTTCGCCGCCCGGCGCAAACAGAATGCTGCCGCTTCGGTTCTCGTTGCTGAAAACGATTCCGATGCCGTCCGGGCGATTCTGAAATCATCAGCTTTGAAAGGAATCGTGGCTGTCGTTGCCGGCAGCGCAGCGGAGACTTTAAAATTATGCGAATACGGCCGATTCGACCTGGCATTCATTAGCCAGAGTTTTTGTACCGCCAAATCCAATCTGCCGGACAAAATAAAAATTACAAATCCTGAAATGCCGATTGTCCTTCTGGCCGACCTAAAAAGCGACTCTGCCGGCAAAACCGTACAGGATATCATTCGGCTGGCTCATTTGGGCATAACCAATGCTTTTGTAAAACCGCTCGAAACAGCCGATATCATCAATTTATTTGAAACCTATATTCCAAACAAACCCACCGCCGACATATCCGACCTCTGCGATTTGGAACACAGCGTATTTTCCATAATAGGCTCGGGCAGCGAACTTATCGGCGCGGTAGAACTTGCGAAAAAAACCGCCGCAAGTTCAATTCCTGTCCTGCTGGCAGGCGAAAGCGGCACGGGCAAAGAACTTTTCGCACGCCTTATTCATCGTTTCAGCAGACGGAATTTAAATCCTTACATAACCGTCAACTGCGCCGCTCTGAATGAATCGCTTCTCGAAAGCGAACTGTTCGGCCACGAAAAAGGCGCTTTTACCGGCGCTTTCAGCCAGCGCAAGGGCAGATTTGAAATGGCGCACAGGGGTACGCTTCTGCTCGATGAAATCAGCGAAACGCCTTTGAGCTTCCAGGCAAAACTGCTTCGCGTTCTCGAACAGCAGGAATTCCAGCGCGTCGGCGGAAACGAAAACATCAAAGTCAACGTCAGGCTCATCTGCACTACGAACAAAGACCTGCTCGCACTGGTAAGAGACGGCAAATTCCGCCTCGACCTCTATTATAGAATCTGCGGCGTAAAACTCGTCCTCCCGGCGTTGAGAGACCGCAAAAGCGACATACACGACCTCGTCTGGCATTTCGTAAATCTCTATTCTCATCAGACAAACAGACGCATAACGCGCCTCGACCCGGCTATGATAGAAAATTTCTGCCGACTGAACTGGCCGGGCAATATAAGACAGCTTCGCAACGTCGTCAGAATGCTGATGGTACTCGGCGACGGCCAAACACTTTCGCTCGTAAACGCGCCATGGCTCTTTGAAGACCCCCAAGGCGACGAACGGCCGCAAACTTCCGTCCACACCTCCGCGGGGCTCGGCACTATGCCGCTGGAACACATCGAGCAGTGCGCAATCATCGAAACTCTTCGCAGAAATGACAACAATCAGCTTCAGACCGCCAGAATTCTCGGCATTAGTGACAGAACATTGAGAGACAAAATGAAAAAATACAAACAGAGCAACGTGCTTGTGAGTGTGTAATCCCGAAAGGCTTATGTAATGGCAGAAGAAAATAAACAGGAAACAACGGATACCAAAGAACCGGCCGGCGGAAAAAAATCTTCTTCCGGTATGCTCATCTGGCTGATAATGGCTGTGATAATTGTCGTTTGCGCAGGTTCAGGTCTGGTACTTGGAAAACTTTTCGCAAAACCACAGGTCAAAGCAATCGAAACTGCTGATGACCAGAATTCCGCACAGGATGCTGCGCAGGAAAAACCAAAGAAAAAACCAGCCGCGAAAAAAGCGGCAGGCGGACATGGTGGCGGACATGGCGGCGGCGAAAGCAAGGGTTCAACCGCTCTGAACGGCAGCTTTTACAATCTCGACCCGGTTGTCGCGAACATTAACGAACCGGGCGCAACGAGATATGTCCGCATAACGCTGACGCTTGAACTGGACGAAGAGGCCGATACCGAGGCCATCGCGGCTACCATTGAAGAAAAGAAACCAATCATTACAAACTGGCTCACCATTTATTTGGCCAGCCTTAGTCTTGACGATATTCAGGGCGATAAGAATCTCAAAAGAATTCAGGGGCAAATACTCGATTCCTTCAATGAAAAACTTCTTTCAGGTTCAGATTCCAAACCTGTGATTAAGAGCATTCTCTTTAAGGAATTCGCAATCCAATGAGCCGTACAGCCCAGAAAAACGCAGGCAAAGAGCGGATGCTCAATTTACTGTCAAAGCTGCCCGCTGCTCAAACAGCGGCTCCCGCCCCGGCAGACTGTTTAGATTACAACTGGCTTGAGCCGCACTGCTTCAACAATGACCAGCTCGAAAAAATAAATATCTTCGCCAAAACTCTTGAAGAAAAAATTAAATCCCGGCTAAAAAATTATTTCGGCCAGAATTTCAAAGTAGAATTCGATTCTGCGACTCAATTTTTCTGTCAGCAGTCGGACGCGTCGGAGAATCAGCCCGCCGGTTACTGCCTCGGCTTCAGCGGCGAAACAGGCTCCATCTTCGGAGTTGTCGATATGCCCAGAGACACCGCTTTTGCCTGGACGCAGCAAATCCTCGGCGACACACACGCCGAACAGCAGCAGGATGTCGAGCTTTCTTCGCTCGAAAGGTCGCTCCTGCACGACATCGCGACCGAAGTTGTGAATTCGATTACATTGGCGATTCCGCAGGGCAAAATTAAACCGCAGGGCTGCATCACCGAAAGTTCCGTCGCGATGAAGTTCACGCCGGGGCAGGAAGTTTGCAGACTTGCTTTTAAATTCGCGATAGATGGCTCCGAAAAGCAGTTCGCCTTTGGCTATCTTGTTCTCTGTGAACATATCACAAACGTCGTACTTGCGCCAAACGCCGGCAAAACGACCGCTGACCCCGCCAAAACGCGGGAAACAATTATTCGCAATCTTAAAAATATAAAAATTCCGTTAAGTTCCATTCTTTGCAGGCAGGTTTTCAGTCTTGGAGAACTTTTGAGTCTCGAGGCCGACGACATAATAGTATTCGACAAAAAAATAAGCGATTCCGTTGACGTTTTAGTGGCCGGCAAACCATCGTTTTCAGGAATGCTTGCTAAAAATAATAAAAATTTCGCCGTCGTTATAGATAAGATAAAGAAATAAGGATTCCGATTATGGCACAGACAGCAGAGACAATCGAACAACAGACATCCGACCCGCAAAACGCCAAACAGACCGTCCAGTCCGCCGAGCTGTCCGAGGCTGAAAGCCGACCGCAAGCTGCCGCGCAGACCGGCATAGAACTTCTTTTGGACGTGGCTCTGCCGGTAACCGTTACGCTCGGCAACGCCGAACTGCCGATTCAGCAGGTGCTCCAGCTTTCGCCAGGCTCGGTCATCAGACTTGACAAGTCGATTGACGCTCCGGTGGAATTGTTTGTAAAGAATTCCAAATTCGCGACCGGCTCGGTTGTCGTCGTCAACGGCAAATTCGGCATAAAAATCAAAGAGCTTTTCTCGGTTGACAGCGAAGGGCTTGCCGCGGAAAACAAATAATACCAACGGCCTTAAATAATTGCGCCCGTTGTACGCGGGCAAGCGAAGCCGGCGTAAATACTTAAGAATTGTTCAACGCGCAATTAAATATACCCACTGGTATAATACGGTTCATAATGAAAAATGTAAAACCTGAAAACCTGACCGACCGAGCAGCGACGAGCAGCAATGTAATTCTTATCGCAGGCCTGATTACCATACTCACCACGCTGCTTATACCGCTTCCGACGTTTCTTCTCGATTTGCTGCTGGCGTGCAGTATATCGCTTGCGATAGCTGTTTTGGTAGTTACCCTGTCGTCAAAAGAGGCACTGGAACTTTCGACGTTCCCATCGCTGCTGCTGTTCGTAACGCTGTTTCGCCTCTCCCTGAACGTAGCGTCAACAAGATTAGTCCTGCTCGACGGCAACGCGGGCAAAATTATTCAGACATTCGGCAACTTCGTCGCGGGCGGCAGCGTCGTCGTTGGTATGGTCATATTTCTGATTCTCGTCATTATTCAGTTTGTCGTCATCACAAAAGGCGCCGAAAGAATCAGCGAAGTTTCCGCAAGATTCACTCTCGACGCTATGCCCGGCAAACAAATGGCCATCGATGCCGACCTAAACGCCGGCCACATAACCGAAACACAGGCCAAGGAACGCAGAACCAAAATCGTCAAGGAAAGCGAATTCTACGGAGCGATGGACGGAGCAAGCAAATTCATTCGCGGCGACGCAAAGGCAGGCATCATCATCACCGCCGTCAATCTTATCGGCGGTATCGCGATGGGTCTTAGCAAAGGAATGGCTGTCGCTGATGCCGTCAAAGCATATTCAATCCTGTCAATCGGCGATGGTTTGGTCAGTCAGATACCTTCTATGATTATCTCGGTAAGCTCCGGCTTTCTGGTTACAAAAATTTCTTCCAAAAACAGTGTTGGTCAGGACCTTGGCAAACAGTTCTTCCACTCGGCAGAACCCTGGACTATCGCTTCAGTCATTATCGGCGCTATGGCTTTTGTGCCGGGTATGCCTGCTGTGCCGTTTATACTTCTTGCGGCAGGTGCGATGGTCGCCGGAAAAACAATTACAAAAACGCAGAAAGTCGCCGCCGAAAAAGAAGTCTCCGCCGCCAAACCGCAAACAGGCGACAAACAGCCCGTCGAAGAACTGCTCGATGTTGACAGAATTTCCGTCCAGGTCGGTATGAGACTGATTAACCTCATCGACCCTCGCAAAAAAGGAGCAATCTTCGAAAGAATCGGCGCTCTTCGCAGACGTTTCGCGCAGGAACTCGGCATTGTTATGCCGCTAATCAGACTGCGAGACAACATCACGCTCGACCCGAACAGCTATCAAATTAAATTATTCGACCACGTCGCCGCTTCCGGCAGAATCGAGCCGGGGATGTATCTGGCGATGGAATCCGGCCTTACGACCACAAAAATTAAAGGCGTACAGACCACCGAACCTGTCTATGGCCTGCCCGCGCTGTGGATTAACGAAGAAGATAAAATTAACGCCGAACTCAACAGCTATACTGTCATCGATGCCGAATCCGTTTTCATTACGCATTTATCCGAAACGCTAAAAAGACACGCCGATGAACTTCTTACGCGCGACGATGTCCAGCTTTTGGTTGACAGACTCCGAAAGACCCAGCCGTCTTTAGTTGGCGATGTCGTCGGCGAACTCGTGCCGGTCGGTCTGCTCCAGAGAGTTCTGAAAAATCTTTTAAGAAGTTCGCTGCCCATCAAACAGCTTACGGTAATACTCGAAGCTCTTGCCGAACACGCGCACAAAACAAAAAACGCCGCCGTACTCACCGAGGTCGTCAGAAAATCTCTTTCAAGAATAATCACCGAGCAGTTCAAAGACAGCGCCTCCGGAAAAGTTTGTGCCATTGCCGTATCGCCGGTCTTTGAGCATCAGCTCTGCGGATACATAAAACAGGATGCCGACGACATCACCCTGGCGATACCCAGCGAAACCGCTATGGATTTATGCTCGCAGGTCGCATCCGCCTGGAAGGCCGCTATGGAAAAGGGATTAGAAAAACCCGTTATGCTCTGCGATTCGAGATTACGCGCCGCTTTAGCGAATCTGCTTTCGAGGAGCATTCCATCGCTTTCGGTCGTCGCTTATGATGAAATCACTCTCGGCACTGAAATTGAATCGCTCCAGACTATCTCCTGCGGAAACAGCGTCGAAGTGAACCAGAAATATCTGCAAAAAGTTTAAAATGGAAAAATCAGAGCCTGGAGCGAAAGCGACAGGTGCAAAAGCAATGTTTTGTTAGCGAGAATCGTATTTTTAGTTTTGTAGGGTGGGCTTTAGCCCACGCTGTTTTTTTACATTCGGCTAAAGTATTGCGAAAAATCAGTGATTAAAAATATCTCTGTGTCTCTGCCTGCCCGATATAGCTTTAGCGGCGGCGGGTGGTGAACTTTTTTTATTAAATTACGGAAGCGTAAATGTTCGTTAAATCAAAATCTCTCGCAATGAAAGCCGCCGTGCTTGCGTTTTTGGCTGTAAGTCTGGCTTGTCAAATCAGCGGGATTGACGCGCTCGTCTGCCTGACGCGCGCGCTGCTCGGCTCTATTGCCGTTTATATCATTATCACTTTAGTCATAAAAATCGTCAACACGCTGCTCTTCAACGCGATTATAAACAAACAGCTTGAAGAACATATCAAGAAACAGAATGGCGACAAGAACTAAACAGCAATCCGACACTGCCGTCGAAACCGACAATACGCATCTTCGCGCTGCGGCAAGGAGAGCCTACGGCCAAAAAGACTCCGAAACTGCCGACGAGCTGATTACGCGTTTTCTGCCGCTGGTTCACAAAGTCGCCCAGCGAATCGGGGCATACCTCAAACCGCCGCTGAATTACGAAGACCTCATATCCGCCGGGACTATGGGACTTATAAAAGCGGCCAGAGACTTCAATCCCGTCTTTAAAACCGAATTCATTACTTATGCGTTTATCAAAATAAAAGGCGCAATCCTCGACGAATTAAGGGCATGGTCATTTGTTCCCGCTGCCGTCGAAAAGCAAATTCAAAACGCTTTAGCCGCGACCACGGGCTTTCTTGAACAGTTCGGCAGAATGCCGACTGACGAGGAACTCGCCGCTCAACTCGACATAAGCGTTAAAAAACTTTTTGATATTTATGAAGGCGCAAGAGCGAAAACTTTCATCTCCATCGACGAAAGTCACTCCGACGGCTTCAGTTTCAGCGATATACTAAGCGATTCGACCGCTCAATCGCCGGGCGAAATGCTCGAAAAATCCGAACTCGCCGAGAAACTCGCTCACGCCATAACTCAACTAAACGAAAAACAAAGACACATTGTTCTGCTCTACTATCAACAGGGACTTACTATGAAACAAATCGCACAGGTAATGCACATCACTGAACCCAGAGTTTGTCAAATTCACGCGGCGGCTGTTTTCAGCCTCTCGTCAAAACTAAAAAACTGGAATAAGAATGAGTGATGATTTTAACATAAAACCCGTTACGCCTATGCCGAACATCAATCGCCTCGCTCCTGCGGACAGGGACAGAGGCAAAGACTCCAAAAATTTTTATGAAAAAAACGAAAACCATAATGCAGATGAACAGGATAAAAAAGCGGAACAGGATTCACCGCCGAATGAACCGACAGATGACTTTTCCGACGGCCACTCGATAGACATTAAGGCCTGAAAATAAATCTCTGTGGTCTCTGTGTTCTCTGTGGCTAAAATATTTTTTATGGATAACTTTAAATGATGACAAGAATTATAAAAAAACAGGATGCGGTATTCGACGGTTCTGTTACTATATCAAAAAACAGCGGCGCAGCCGGCAAATCGCCTGCCGAATACCCCGGCGGCGCGGGAAAAATCTCCGCCAGAGTAGTCGATAAGACCGCCGATTTTCTGGTCATAGAAATCATCTGCCCCTGCGGCAGAAAATCTTTTATAAAATGCCAATACTCAAAAAACCAAATTACTGATACGGAGAAAAACCAATGAACAGAAAACATATCACATTAATTTTAATCGTACTTCTGCCATATTTTGTGACAGGCTGCAATAAACGTTCCGCTTCGGTCGCCGAGCCGCAGAACGAGGCCCCACTAAGTCAGCCGCAGGCTAATAAATACGCTCCGCAGAGTTCAAACGCGGTGGAATCCGCCATAGAGATTTCCGCAAAATACGCCAGACTCTCCGATGAGATGGCGACTATGAAGGAAAAATTTCAGGCTCTCGAAGAAGAGAACAAGCAGCTTCGTAACGAACTTGTCCCCTGCAAAACGCAGCTTGCCCAGGCTCAAAAGGAGCTTGCCGAGGCAAACGACCTGCTGGTCGAAATGCGGGTAGAGCTTAACAACTGGAAGAGCAACATTCTGGGCTTTAGAAACGAAATGCGGCAGGCAAACACCGCTCAGCTCGAAGCTCTTGCGAAAATACTGGCCGTTCTCGGCGCCGAAACCCAACTCGACCCAAATGCCGCCAAAACCCCTGCGGACAGCAATTAAGGGAAAATTTTAAAAATTTACGGAATTAAAAAAAATGAAAAAAATTATATTATCCTGTGCCGTTCTGACGATTATCGCGGGCTGCAAGACGCTTTCGACCTCGTCAAAAACCGACTACTGCTATGTGGACAAGCTGAAATTATCCGCTGCCGGCTCAACCGCTTTTATCGAATTATACAATGAATCGGAGTATCCCGACATTCAGGCCGAGACCACCGACATTCTTTATCATTCCATATTGAAAAAGCAGCTTTTCACTCTCAACCTCGTTAAACAGGATTCGCCCGCGTGGAAAAGCATCGGCTATCAGCCGAACTCGAATTTCACATTGGAGCAGCTTTATCAACTCCAGCAATCGCTCAGCACAAGGGCTGTATTGGTTGGCAGCGTAATAGATTTCCAGCCTTATCCGCATTTGTCAATCGCTATGAGATTAAAAATGACTGACCTTGCCGATGGTCAGACAATATGGGCTGCCGAGCAGGTCTGGGATTCCGCTGATAAGAACATCGAGCAGCGCGTTGAGAAATACATCAGGGCTAATATGCGAACCGACAGAACCGCCGACCGCGAAAAATTGACTTTCGTAAGTTCAAAAGAATTTATAAAATTTGTATGCTATGAACTTGCGGAAACTATGAAAAACCAATGATTTTCACTCACTTTTTTGATGAAATGGACGCTGTTTTCGTCCGAATTATGAAGAAACTTTAAAAAATTTTGCGAAATTTTGCAAAAAGTTACAAAAAAATGTTAAGTTTTTGTCGTTTTGGGCGACAATAGTCCTGACAGATAACTTAAAGGTTTTACGAAAATGATAGACAAAATAAACAATAATCCGATTCAGCAGTTCGTCAAAAACGAACAACCTGAAACGCACAATAAGATAAAAGATGGCGTAACCAATGATTCCGTAAAGACTTCGGTAAGCTACGAAACCCTGCTTGCCTCGGCACAACAGTTAGACACCGAAGATAATCAAGCTGTTGAAAACGCTCGAAATCTGCTGCTTTCAGGCCAATTAGACACCCCGGAAAACATAAAAAAAGCCGCCGAAAACATCCTTAACTTCGGCATATAAAAGTACTTACAAAATTAACAACGCCACGGACGGCGTATCCTGCGAAAGGATTCTCGATACCTCGGCGAGGACGATTTTAACCCCCTTAATCCCGAACCTCGCCGTTTTTGCACCCGCTGTCTGCCGACCACCGCTGAATCTGCTTGACAACAATCCTCAAGTTGATTTAATAGTACGAAAAAGGCAATTTTAGAATTCAAAACCACGGTTGAAAGGATTTAACAATGAAAAAAATTACAGTGTTAGCTATTATCGTCTGCTGCACAGCAGTCGTTTTTGGTGGGGACAAAAGATTTTACACCGAAAAACCAGGCCCGGATGTTTTTGAAAAAATGACCCCATCCGCCCAGACAGAGGTTGCGCTGGCTGAAGAAGTCATGGCAAAACGTATGGCATATCGTAATGAACTTGAGAAGATTCAGTCTTTCTACGAGCAGGCCGGCAATCAGTTGAAACTCGAATGGGTACAGAAAGAACTCAAATGGCTCGATGCCGCTCCGAGATACCGCTACATTTTGCAGGCAGAGGTCGCGGGCGATACGCTCGTCGCCACAGTCAACATACCACGAGCAACCGCCCTCTACAACGAAGGTATGGAACTCTACAACAAGGCTTATTTGTCCCCCGCCCTGTTCGGCCCGCCCAAAAGCGTCTTATTCGGCGCGAGCAAAAAGAAATTAAGATTGGCTATGGCTAAGTTTAACGATTTGATAAAGGATTATCCCACCAGCGACAAAATTGACGACGCCGCTTATATGTGCGGCAAAATCCACGAATATCATAAGGATTATTCTATCGCCGTTCTCTACTATAAGAGATGTTTCCAGTGGAATCCCGACACTTCTTTAGCTCCACGCTATAAAGCGGCAAAACTTTTGGATTATCAGCTAAAAGAACGCAATGAGGCTCTCAAACTTTACAAAGAGTCGCTCATCAAAGAGGCCTCTCACGAGAACTACCGCGATGAGATACAAAACAGAATAGATGCACTGGAAGCCGAGCCGGAAGACGTGAAAATTGATTAAGTTTTTTTTTAATATCCCGCGTTTAAAGTCAGGCCTGTAAATTAAAATACAGGCCTGTTTTTTTATATGCAAAAAGCTATCGAACAAAAAGTTCTTAACTTTGCCAACGCCAATAACCTTTGGAGCGGATATCCGAAGCTCCTGCTGGCGGTATCCGGCGGGGCGGACTCCGTTGCTCTGGTAGAAATACTGGCCAATCTAAAATCCGCAGGCAAAATTGACTGCGACTTCCACATTGCGCATATAAATCATCTGCTTCGAGATGAAAAAAGTTTTGACGATGAGCAATATGTGAAATCACTTGCGAAAAAACATAACCTGCCCACAACCTGCCTGCGCATTGATGTCAAAACTTACGCGAAAGAAAAAAAACTATCCATCGAAACAGCCGCCAGAGACTTCAGGCACGATGCCCTGCGTAAAATCGCCCGGCAGAACAACTGCGCGGCAATCGCAACCGCTCATCACAGGAACGACAATGCCGAAACAGTAACCCATCGTCTATTGAGAGGCACGGGTTTTAAGGGTCTTGCGGGCATTCGCCCGAAAACATCTCTAAATGACATTACTTTTATAAGGCCGGTGCTGTGCCTTTGTAAAGCCGAAATCGAGAATTATCTTTCTTCGCGGAATATCAACTGGCAGACAGACCTTACGAATGCCGATTGCCGATTCACGCGAAATCGCATAAGACATCGAGTTATTCCTTATATTCAGAAACAATCGACAGCGGATATCGCGGATTCGCTGTTCAGGCTTTCAGAAAAAACTTTAAAGCTGTATGAAAAAATTGAAGAGCAGGCAAAATCCATTATTGAAGAATCAGAAATTTTAGATGCGAATAAGTTTGCAGATTACTCTCCGCTTTTACAGGTTGAGGTTGTACAAAATCTCCTGCGAAAACAAAACATCGGTCTGCAAAAATTTACAAACGCTCATTATAACAAAATTTTAAAATTTATCGCGCAGGCTAAAGCAGGGAAAACCCTTCAGCTTCCGTCAGATGCGATAATCCAAAAAACACAGGCAGGCTTTTTTGTCAGCCGACCCCAGGAACATTCTCCAGTAAACAAATCTGTTGAATTACCCATACCCGGCAAAGTTCGTTTTGCCGACTGGCAGATTGAAACAGAGATTGTCTCCGCCAAAGAAATAAGTATCTCGTCAATAAAGAACAAGAACGATAATTTTGTCGAATGGTTTGATTACGAGCAAATAAGTCTGCCCCTGATTGTCCGCGACAGGCAAAAGGGCGACAAATTAAAACCATTCGGACTTAATTCACCCCAAAAAATCGGCAAATTCCTCACCCCTATAAAAAACCATCAACTTCATCAGAGACAAGAGGTTATAATCGCAGATTGCGGGGATATTATATGGCTCGCCCCCATTCGCCGCAGCGGCAAGGCCGGCGTAACCCAACAAACGATTTCACTCCTGAAAATAAGCGTCAAAAAAGTTAAAAAAGGCGAAACTGGCGACGGTTGTGCCAAATTCGACAGGGTGAGTGAAAAAGGGGGATAAAATATGTTATTTGCGTCAAAAACTAACCGGCAGCGGAAGGAATACCCAAAATATCCCTTTCGCTGCCAGGAAATCAACTTATTTATCTGGAATTAAGATGTCCATAATTCGAGAGCGAGGGCAGTACATACGCTCCGGCTTATTGCGGACATTAAGCCTTGCGATGCCTTATTTTCCAGCGATTATGCCGTTTTTTACTGCCGATTTTGCGTCTGCGTCTCGATTTAGCCATTAACAAACTCCAATACCCGATTATATTTCTTCTGTTTTAAAAACTTTCAAACCAGTATGATATATGATAACATAAGTTTTTGCAATAGCAGAGTTGATTAAAATTTTTCAGGTGCAGTAATGATACAATGTAAAGATTGTGAATTTTGCGAAATGGGGCCGGATAACCGCCGGGTTTTCAAGTGCGACCCGTTTGTCAACGTCAAAGAGGCCGAGTGCATAGCCAAATGGCAGCTTATTAGGCTTGATATGCTGTTAGTTACATACAGCAGAATGCAGCAGATGCAGGAAAAGATGGCTCCGCTTCAGGATAAACTTTTCAAATATATGGAGCGCGAAATCAACGATATTGACGAAAGCGACAAGTGGAAAGTTGACGACGACGAACCGCATAGTGAAGACGACAAGCTACTTTGATAGATGTCAGACTTCAGATGTCAGAAAAAGGAAGCAAAGAAGTAAGAAGGCAGGGAAGTAAGGAAATGTCAGGCAATTCGCATAAGTTTTCGGCCAAATGCGCAAGTAAATTGCAAATTTTGTTAAATTTCTTCAAATTTTGATAAGTTTTTGAATGAAATTTGCAAATTTTGAACGATTTTCATCAAAAACCATCACGTTTTTGCAAGTTTTGATACGTTTTTGAGAAGTTTTGAAAAGCAGTTGATTAAAATACAGGATTTTTATAGTATATCAAACGTTATAAGGGATTGTTTATGCCGGAAGTCTCCAGGTTTCTTGGGATAGTGATAGCGATGTATTACAGTGAGCATTGTCCGCCGCATTTCCATGCCAGATACGGTGAGAATCGGGCGAGTTTTTCAATCGAGGAACTCAAGATAATGGAAGGCAGTATGCCCAAACGTGTTGTTTCTCTGATTATTGAATGGGCGTTTGAGCACAGACAGGAACTTTTGGATAACTGGGAACTTGCCAGACGCAAGGAGCAGCTAAAGAGTATTGAGCCGTTGGTTTGAGGTTCTACAAAATTATGTGTTATGTAACTGATGTAGCTTATTTAAGTGATTACAGACTCAAGGTCTGGTTTGGGGACAGGTCTGTTAAGGTTGTTGATTTACAGCCTTATCTTGATGGTCCGATTTTTGAGCCGTTGAAGAATTTTGATTTTTTTCGCAAAGTTACGGTAAATCACGACATTGACACAATCGTCTGGCCGAACAACGCAGACTTTGCACCGGATTTTCTTTATAAAATTGGGAAGTAAAGAATAAAGTCAGAAACGTAGTTATCAGTTATCGGTTATCAGAAAACCGCGTGGGCTAAGAGCCCACCCTACGAAACTGATAACTTTGTTTAAAACGGCGGAGAAGAAATATTGAAAAAATAAAAGGCAATTGTGAGAAAGAGTTTGGTATTATTGTGGCAAGGTAATAAACAATGTCAGAACAACAAGCAATATCCACAGGTTTAGAGGTACTCAAGCTAATAGCGGCAGGTGGGATTGGAGGAACAGTTGCTTCTTGCATAGGGAATTGGTTCGTCAACAACAAGCTGCAAACTCAAAAGCATGAGCATGACAAGCAAATAGAATCCTTAAAATCTAAACTCGGAAAGAAAAATACTGTACACAAGCTTCAGTTTGAGAAAGAATTTCAGCTCTATGGCGAACTGTGGAAAGCACTTGTTGTTGTTCGGAAAACAGCGGTTATTACACCGACCTTGGATACTATAGATGAATTGCCTTATGAGGAAAAATACAAAAAGGCGGTTGAAGCCTTTAACAAAGCTAAGAACTTGTTTGAAGATCATCGTCCTTTTTATCATGATGATGTAAGTAAGATAACCAGAGACCTTCTCAGTCAATGTCGAGGGTATATCGGAAGTGTTGGCCAAATGTTAAACTCTGAAAATTTTAACGATGAATTATACGATAAAGCTGATGATTTGCTCAAAAAAGTGCCTGAAGCAATAGATGAAATTGAAAAAGTGATAAAGGGAAGAATAGGTTTATTGCGGGAAGCAGAGATTGTCGAATAATGGTAGTTTAATATGGGAAATTCCAAATTGGAAGGAATTTTGGTCGAAAAACAGTTGGTTGTTTTACTTTTGGAAGGAGATTTAATGGGATTCTTTAAACAAAAAATTTATTTTCTCAAATTTCTTGCCCAACATATTACTTATCAATTTGATTTCATGGAAAAGAATTTTGATAAGCTAATAGGATTGGCAGATGAATTTAAGGTGTTAACCGAACAAGATAAAGATTTTTTTTTAGATAAAGCACATGAGTTGATAATTGTTTATATTATGGGGAGTTGTAATCAACATTTTTGTAAAAAATTATCCAGTGAGGAAATAGGAAAAGCAGTTAGTATTATGTATGGCAAGTATTTAACAGAATATAAAAAGGTATTAAAGACATTGGCGGAAAAAAAGGTGGAAAAAGTTATTGAGCTTTTGGACTTGGTTTGTAAAGCCGAAGAAGATATTCAAAAAGATGAGGATTGTAAAAAAACGATTGAATGCAAATATTATCCTAAAATTGATAATGATATAGATAAACAAAAATTTTATCTTTGTCGTGGTTTTGCTGAATATTGTACGGGTGAAGATGTGAAATCTGAAAATTGGGAAGGTAAACATTTTGCAGCTTTCAAATTAGCGAAAGGTTTTTCTAAAGGTGATTTTATCGCCAATTCCCTAAAAGATTACACCGTTACCTTTCGATAAGAATCGCTATTTGTCACCAAAGAAAAACTTGTCGGTAATTTGGGGGCACCATACCACTGAAAAAGGAATGTAACTTTTTTAAAAGGATTTTTTTATATGCAGCTTGTAATGATTGACGATAAGTTTGTCGATTCGGCGAAAGTCGATTCGGCGTATTTTGATTATGGCACGTTTTTCGGCGATGGGGTTTATGAGTTTTTACGCAGTTATAACGGCAAAATCTTCGCCCTTGATGAACATCTCGAAAGATTTCAAAAAAGCCTTTCGGAAATAGAAATCGACGGGATAGATATTGATGTCATTCGCAAAAGAGTTTTGGCCGTCTTTGAAAAATATAATAAGCCGAATGTTAAAATCTATTTCCACGTTACAAGAGGAGCGGGTATCAGAGAGCATGCCAAAGAAGGATTGACACCCCGATTTTTTCTGACTATTGATGAAATTGAAGATGCAGGGGCGTATCATAAGACAGGCATTAAAGTTATTTCCGTGCCCGATACAAGGTGGAAACGCTGCGATATTAAATCTCTCAACCTCCTGCCCAATGTTCTTGCAAAAAGGGCGGCGCACAGGCAGGGATGTGCCGAGGCGATATTTGTCGATGACAAGGGCTATATCACCGAAGGGGCGGCGAGCGCGTTTTTTGCTGTTTTCGGGAATGTTCTGAAAACCGCTCCGCTGAACGCGAATATTCTGCCTTCGGTTACAAGGCATTTTACACTTCAACTCGCTTCCAATGTCGGCCTGAAAGTTGATGAATCGCAGGTCAGGATTAGTGATATTGCCAAAGCCGATGAACTGTTTCAGGCTGTTTCAAGCAAGGATATTACGGGTATAATTAAATTCGACGACATCACAATCGGCGACGGCAAGCCTGGCAAATACGCAAAACTGCTGGCGGAAGAATTTGAAAAGTTGGTGAAATAGAAACGCAGTTATCGGTTATCAGTAGAGGATTCGGCCTGAAGGCCGAGACTGTTTTAAAAAGATTTCTCCGCTGCGTCCTGCTGCGCAGGACTTTGGTCGAAAGGACACGAACCCCCAGCATAAAGCTGGGGGCTAACCAAATTTTTAACTCGGGGATGACAACGTTGCCGTACCGGCAACGGCTAAACAAACCCGCCATATATTGTTATCCCGTATTTGATTTATATTTTTACAGGTGTCAGGTCTTTTTGTTTTTCTGTAAAAAGCGAAACGACGACAAGCACGATAAAGCTTAATGGAATTGACACTATACCCGGATTGTCAAGGGAGATGGGAGCTGACGAACGGAGCATACCGTACCGCTCGAACATATCCGGCGAAAGCAATATCAAGCCGACCGAGGATAATATCCCGACAATAATCGAAGCCGCGACACCGCGTTTGGTCGTGCCTTTCCAGAACAGCAGCATTATAATTGCCGGCAGATTTGCCGATGCGGCAACCGCAAACGCCCATCCGACAAGATATGAAACATTCATACCCTTAAATATCACTCCCAAAAACATCGCGATGCAGCCGACGACTACGGCGGCGATTTTACCTGCCAAAACTTTGTTATGGTCGGTAAGTTTCATATTAAAGAAACGGTCCATAAGGTCGTGAGCAACGGCACCGGAGGCGGCGACAATAAGGCCGCTGACCGTGCCAAGCACGGTTGCAAATGCGATGGCTGAAATAATCGCGAACAGCGTAATACCAAAGCTCTTTGCCAGAAGTGGAGCGGACATATTATTGTCGGTCAAATCGACAACGCCGTTGACCATGGCTCCCAGCCCCATAAACAGCGTAAGCACATAGAAAAGACCAATGGCGGCGATAGCTACAATAGTACTCTTTCGTGCCGCGGCGGGTGTGCGAACGGTATAGTATCTTATCAAGATATGCGGCAGTGCGGCAGTTCCGAAAAACAGCGCCATCATAAGCGACACGAAATTCAGCTTATCCATAAGCTTGGCGCCTTTTGCGGAATCAACCTTGAACTTCAAGCCTGGCGTAAGAATGTCTCTGCCGGAAGTTGGCTTCTGATAATAGACGGTAACTTTATCTTCGCCATCGGCAACGGTTTTGCTGAAGAACCTTATAATGGTGCTTTCTTTTATTACTTCGAGAAATTCGGCGATGCTGACGTTCGGAACGCTGTCAACATACTTGTCTTTATATTTGAGTTTCTGTATATAGCCGGCCTGAATCGGTTTGCTTTCCGTAATCGGGATGCCGTTATACAGCGTGCTTACCTTAACGCCATTGCTGTCTGCAACAGGCTTGGCAAGCTCCGTTACCCAGTAGGCTTCGGTTAGAACGTCTTTGCCGGCATCGTCCTTTGTGAGATGCCACCAGCTTTGAGATGTGCCGTTTGTAAGCTTGGCAAAGACAATGCCTTTTGCCGGCGATGCGGTCGTAACAAGCGTATAGACTGAATCCTGCGGCTGCGGGATGCCATCGGCATTTACCGTCGCGGCAAGCGTCTGAAGCTGATGATACTCTCTGTCTCTGTTGCTTTTAGGATGTGTTGTCAGGCCGTTATAGAGGGTTACGATAACGATTGCGATGGAAAAGATTATCAGCAGTCCGCCTTTGAGAAATTGCACATAAGTCGTCGATGCCATACCCGCTGTGGCAACGATAATGATAACGATTGTTCCGACCATAATCACGCCCATCCAATGCGGCAGGCCGAGCAATGGCGTAACTAACGTGCCTGCTCCAACCATCTGCGGTATAAGATAGAACGTCGAAACTACCAGAGTGCTGATGGCTGCGGCAAGCTGAACGCCTTTTGAGTTGAATTTTGCGTCAACAGCATCGGTGAATGTGAATTTGCCGAGGCGTTTCATTGGCTCTGCCACGACAAACAGTGCGACAATCCAGCCGGCCAGATAGCCGATAGAATAGAGAAAGCCATCGTAGCCATAGGCTGCTATCATACCGCAAATACCCAGAAATGATGCTGCCGATAGATAATCGCCAGCAAACGCGATGCCGTTGACCGACCAATGAATGTTTCCGCCGGCGGCGAAGTAGCCTTTTGCGGTGTGGGTGCGACGGGCGAAATGATATGAAATCCAAAGTACAAATGCGACAAACGCAATGAAAACCGCTATAGCCCATGATGATGTTTCGTACATATTATGCTTCCTCCGATTCTTCGAGTTCGTCTTCTTCCGGGTCGTTTAGTTCTTCTTCTGCTGCTGTACAGATGGCATCATATACAAACGCCAGCATAAGAGCGAAGATGATAAGGCCGAAACCGTAGATAATGGCAAGGTTTGAGCCGCCTATGTCAGAACCCATAATTTTAGGATTAAATGTGTTGATGAGAACAAACCCCGCGTAAATAATAGCGTAGAGGACAAACATCCATACGCCGATACGCGTCTTAAACCCTGACGCTTTGTCCTTGCTCCAGTCTGTAGATTCGCCGTGTTTCATAATATTTTTGTCCTTAAAAAAAAGATTTGTGAAATTTATCACGATTTTTACTTTTTACAAGAAGATTCTGTTATAAAATAATTTGGCCTCCAGATTATCGCAGAATGTTACTTTTTGCGGGGGATACTCCACTATATTTGCGGATGCGGGAATTAGGGTTCGCATCGAAAAAAGCGAATAAAGTATCAGGACTAAAGGAGTACAGAAATGAAAAAGCTACTATTAATCACGTTGGCGGGAATTGCAATGTCAGCATTTGCCGGCAGTGCATTGGCTGGCGGACACGGCGGACACGGCGGTCGCGGGGGGCATAGCGGCGGACGCATCAGCTACAGCAGTCATGGCGGGGGGCACACGAGCTACAGCTTTTCTTTTGGATTTGGCGATTACAGACCCAGGCCGTACTATTATCCGCCTCCATATAGAAGGTACTATCCTTGTAGTTATCCTGTGGTTGTCGAAAGGCCTGTCATTGTGGAAAGACCTGTTGTAATCACTCAACCGGCACCTGTAATTTACACTCCTCCGGTGGAAAGGTTGGTGGACGGCAGAGTGAAAACGACTGAAATCGTAAGTAATCCGACAGTTACGATTTGGATTGCAAACGATAATGGTTCGCAAACGCCGGTAGAACTTCGGCAGCAGGGAACGGGTTTTGTCGGACCGTCGAACGAGTATTATTCGACAATGCCTACGCAGGAGCAATTGAAGGCTGTGTATGGTTTGAAATCCAATGTGCAGCCTGCCGCTGATACTGTTACCGTCATAGTGAACAATAGCGATGGCACAAAGACTCCGGTTGTGCTGAAAAAAGAGGGAACTGAATTTGTCGGGCCAAAGGGCGAACACTATCCGAGTTTGCCTACCGAGGAACAGTTGAAACAGATTTACGGCAAATAAGTTTTTGCCACAGAGCTCACAGAGTTCACAGAGAAATATGTTTTTAAAAGGCCGGTTTGAACACCGGCCTTTTTATTTGCGCTGTTACTTTTTTATTGGGCTGAGCCACTATTATTATGGACAGAGACAAAAAGATTTTTGTTGCTGTTATGAGGTTACGCAAAATTGACAACGGAATAGCGAAGTGAAAGGAGCTTACAATGGCAAAGAAATTAATGTTAATTGTATTGGCTGGAATCACGTTATTGGCAGTAGTTAATGATGTATTTGCGTTTGGCGGGTACAGTGATAATTGGTATCAATGGAATGGCGGGTATTCACAAAACGGCCGGCATCATATTCCGCATAGAAGAATGCCGATGGCGTTTCGGCCTCAGCGAGAAATAATGGTTGAGCAGGCATTTGAAGAAAAAATAATTGTTGTCTGGATTACAAACGACAATGGTTCTAAAACAGAAATAAAATTAATTGTAACAGTCGATGGCGGATACACAGGCCCGAAAGGTGAATACTATTCAAGTATGCCGGCAGAAGGACAGCTTAAGGCTTTGTATGGTTTGCCCTGTGCGGCGCCAGTCAGAAATAATGTTATTTTTTACCTCGGCAAGAGCAGCGGCAGTGAAATCGTTGTGATACTGACAAAGGACGGCTCTGAATTCCTCGGCCCGAAAGGCGAACGATATTCGAGTATGCCAACCGAAGAACAGTTGAAGCTAATCTATGGTAAATAGAGGATAGTAAGTAGCCGGTAGCCAGCAGGTGGGATTGGTCGTCCGTCTTCGCTACGCTTCGACGCGACAGGCGGCCGATGAGATTTTTATGGTTCACCACGAAGGATTGGGAAGAGATGTGGTTTCAACTGCCTTAAACCAAGTCTGAATTAAACCATTTGAAGTCTCAAATACTTCATCTTAAATCTCGAACACCCCATCCGAAAGCTCAAATGCCTCGAACGAAGTCTCAAGTGGAGCATTTGAAAACTCGGCCAAAGTGTTTGATGTCTTGACCATGTCATTTTAAGTCTCGACGGCCTGTTTCAAAGCCTGAATGCCTTAAACGAGGTCTCGACTAAGCCATTCCAAAGCTCAAATACCTTAGATGAGGTCTCGACTAAGTGTTTTGAAAGCTCAAATAAAGGTTTTGAGGTCTCAACTAAGTCATTCCAAAGCTCAAATGCCTTAAACGAAGTCTTGACTAAGTCTTTTGAAAGCTCAAAAGGTTTAGATGAGGTCTTAACTAAGTCATTCGAAGTCTCGACTAAGGCATTTGATGTTGGTTATGCGGACGGTAAAATGTGAAATAGGCTTTTTCAGTAGTGAAAATGCAATTTTTGATTACAAGATGCAAATTGTTTGGAAATTTTAAAGTTTAAAACCAGAAATTGCCGAAACCGAATATTAGTTGTATGTTTTTTATTGGTACTAACTCCAATAAAATGTTTTTAACAAGGCCATAAGGGCGGGAGCTTATTGTCGGAACCTTTAGAAGAAGGCGATTTCGGCAAGCGAGTGCTTCGTTAGTCAGTATGGGTATGTTGGGTTTTCAGAGAAATAATTAACGCAGAGAGTCTGTATACATTTTTTTTAAAAAGGAGTAAAGTATGTCTTGCAGAAAAATTATAACAACGTTCGTAATACTCATAACGATATTAGCAGCCAGCAGCAGAGGTGACACTATCACAGGCAGCGGAACAGCTAACTACTTACCCAAATTTACAGATAGTTACATTGTGGGTAATTCTGTACTGTACGAATCCAGCGGTAATGTCGGCATCGGGACGACGAGCCCAACAAATAAATTAACAGTCGGTGGTTTTGTAGAAATTTTATCAGGCAATGATTTAATGCTTCGTCCGACAGCGAATAATTTTGATTTTCGGTTAAGAGCTGTCGGTACTCAACTCAACATTTACGCAGGAAACGATACCACTAATCCCAAAATGTCGATACTTGACTCCGGCAATGTAGGCATCGGGACGACGAGTCCCAGCACTTCTTTGGAAGTAAATGGCGATATAAAAGTTGTTACTGCCGCGGGGGCATTGAATAGATTTTTCCGAGCAGAAGAAGTAGGCGTTGCAGGCAACAAGGCAGGTATTGCTTTCGGGGGCAATGCCGTTAAGGGTGCTATCTATGGTTCTTCTGGTACAACCGGAATAAAAATTGTTGGAGCAAATTCGCCAGTAGATATCGGAACAACATCCGGAACAGACGCTACTGACATTAGTGCTTTTACCAGTAGATTATTTATCAATTCAAACGGCAATGTCGGCATTGGAACGACAAGTCCACAAGTTCAACTTGACATAAGAAGTGGAGGTACTATCTACTTAGGCTATGACTATGCAGGTACCAGTCAATTATTAAAAACTTTTAGTACTGCTCATGTTTCTGGAAATGTGCCATCTCAACTAAATATAGGTTTGGCTGATGGGGCATTTACAGGAATACTTATTAAAAATGTGCGAGATGGCAGTTACAATAGCCAATCAATGGAATTTTCAACCTCTCACGGTGGCATATCAACAGGTACTCGAATGACAATTGATAAAGATGGTAATGTCGGCGTCGGAACGACAGTGCCGGATCAAAAATTAGATGTTAGAGGAAACATTGTTATGGGGCGTATTCCATATCCTGGAAACGGTCTGGGGACAGCATGGACTCGGTTTATTGGGATGGCTGATGGGGCCGGAGCGGCTTCTGGCGGCGGAGCCGGGATGTTACTTAATGCTCAAACAAACGGCGATGTAGATGTTCAATTCCAGACCCAACAATATGGCGTTGCCAATAATAATGTTACCATTAAAGCTAACGGCAACGTTGGCATCGGGACGACGAATCCGGGGCAGAAATTAACGGTTGCGGGTACTATCGAATCTACATCAGGCGGCATTAAATTTCCAGATGGGACAACACAGGCCACGGCGGCAAGTGGCGGTGGATGGACTGATACCGGAACCGTTGTGAAACTGGCAACATCAACAGATAATGTTGGTATCGGAACTGACAGCCCATCTGCAAAATTAACCGTAAAGGGTGGAAATATACGCATCGAAAGAACTGATGGAACTACCTGTCTGGAGCTTGGCGATGGTCTTGATTACGCTGAAGGTTTCAATGTAAGCGGGGCAACATCCAAGATTAAGCCCGGTACCGTTTTAGTAATAGATACGAAAAATTCCGGCAAATTGGCCGTAAGTAATCAGGCTTATGATACCAAAGTTGCCGGGATTGCAGCAGGAGCTAACAATCTTAAATCCGGCGTTCGGCTCGGTGTCGGCCAGTTCGATTGCGATGTAGCCCTTGCGGGAAGAGTATATTGCAATGTTGACGCTACCCAAAATGCCGTTGAAGCAGGAGATTTGCTTACGACCTCCGATATTAAAGGCTATGCGATGAAGGCGGCTGACAATGCTCGTACGCAGGGTGCAATACTCGGCAAGGCAATGGAAAGTATGGAAAAGGGCAAAAAAGGCCAAATCCTCGTTCTGGTAACCTTACAATAAAAGACTCACTGTTCGTAAGGGGGTATTGATATTCTGCAGTAGTATTCTTAAAACATATAGGAATTTGCCGAAATGAAAAAAAATATATTAACCATGATATGTTTGTTGAGTGTAGCCGTTTTTGCGTATAACAACGTGCAGGCATCTTTTGTGATTAGAAATGATGCCAACAAAATAATGGCGAAGTTTGACAGTCAGGGCAATTTGACGGCTGAAGGAAATTTTACACAGAATAATACCACTTGGCCTGCAAATTTTGAAGGTTTCAAATTATATGACCCTAATGAAAGCGTAATTGCCGCCATAGAATCCGATACGGGGAACGTCAAAATCGCAGGGCAGTTTTATACCAATCAATTATCACTTACACCTTCAAACGAGCTTTTCGTGATTAAAGACAGCAACGGCAGCACAGTAGCATATTTTGATAAATGGGGCGATCTCTACCTGAAGGGGGACTACGGCCATACTGACACTGATGGCGATGGTATACCTGATGTAAATGAAATTGATTATGGCCTTGATCCCAATGATTACAATGATGCAGACCTTAATCTTGATGGGGATGGACAATACAATAACCTTTGTGAATACTTGCATAGCTCAAATCCGAATGACATTAATGATGCTCCCTCGGGAAATATCACGATTTGTGTGCCTCATAAAGTTGATAAGATACAACGCGCGATAGATGCTTCCATTGATGGGGATACGATAGTGGTGTCGGAAGGAACATATTACGAAAATATAGATTTCGACAGCAAAGCAATTACTCTTAAAAGCATTGATTCTAATGACCCTAATGTGGTTGCGGCTACCATAATTGATGCAAATAACACATCGTTGGATGTTGTCGCTTTTAATAATGGCGAAGATGCGAATTCTATTCTCGATGGTTTAACGATTAGAGGGGGCCAGTATGGGGTCAAATGCAGCGGTGCATCGCCTCTTATTAAAAATTGTAGAATTATGATGAATAATTTAGATGGGGTTTATGTTACGGGCAATAGTTCAAGGCCTAATATTGTTAATTGTAATATCGTAAATAATTCTGGAAATGGGGTTTATTTATATTATAATAAGCCTTCCAGCAATCTTCCTAAAGTAATTGATTGTAACATTTCAAATAATACCTCTTGTGGAATCAGAAGCGAAGGCTCAATTTTTTTAATTGCCAATTGTACTATAATCAATAATAGCAGTGATGGAATTTGGTTTCGCGATGAGAGCACGTCTACTATTACAGACTGTAATATTGAAAATAACAATCAAGCAGGTATAAGTTGTTCAGGTTCATCTCCATTGATTCAAGGTTGCAGAATTATTGGCTGCCGATATGGTATAACCTCAGACAATTACAGTGGGTGGAAGACATTTTATTCTCGTCCTGTTATACGCAATTGTGTGGTAGCTAAAAGTACTTATTCCGGGATGTCAATAAATCCTCAGGTGGCAGAAGTTAATAACTGTACAATATATGGAAACACTCAATATGGGCTATATTGCAGTAGCAATTATAGCAATGTTAAAAACTGTATTATTTGGGACAATTATAGCAGCCTTGAAGGGCATAATCTATATAACTGTTCGGCGACATATTCATGTATCGAAGATGTAGTATCTGGCAATGGTAATATTTACACGGATCCTATGTTTGTTAATTCGGATAGTAACGATTTTCATTTATGGTATTCTTCCCCATGTATTGATGCTGGAGACCCATGTTCAAGTTATTCAAATGAGCCTAACGGAGGCGGTGGCCGGATAGATATGGGAGCCTATGGAAATACAGATGAGGCGGCGACTTCCCTGGATGCGGATGGTGATGGTATAGCGGATGGCTGGGAGCATCTGTACTGGCCTAATGATGACCCCAATCAGCATAATGCCAATGAAAATTTGGATGGCGACAAATTTAACAACTTAGTGGAATACATGTTCAGATACAATCCGACTGAAGATACCAATGTGCCAATAGCAGTATCCCGGATGTTTTTATCAACAAACAAATTTGATCCCACTAAAAATGAAACAGTTACAGTTAAATACATGTTAAATATGAATGCGAATGTTGTGATTAATTTTACAGATTCTGGTGACCCTAATAATGTTACCAAAACCATACAACATTCAGCCGCAGCAGGCGTAATCCAAACCGCCATATGGGATGGTAAAGACCTCGACGGTTTGATTTTTGAGAAAAAATACTATGATGTTTCTATCAGTGCAGATGATGGCGATGGAAATGCCGCGACCTATGATCCCGGCACGGTTCAATTAGATTACGACTATGGAATTACGGATTTGGTATGTAATCCACGTCGCGTAATAGCTACGTATAATGAATTTTCGACAATATCATATAATATTGCCTGTGATTCAAATGTTATTGTCAGCATTTATGACCCCTGTGGCGTGCTTTTCACAACCTTGTTAAATAATGCAAGTCAGCAGCAGTCGCAGAATCCGCAACAGGTTATCTGGTCTCCAAGACAGGGAGAACCGAACAATCCCAACAGCAAATATATTTCCAAAGAAGGGTTTTATGAAGTAGAGGTAAAATTCCCTGGTATGAGAGAGAAGGCGAGGCATAAGCTGGGAGTATATAGATAATCATTTTATCCTAAAAAATGAACTTTAAAATAAGGAAATTATACAATGAAGTCTTTATTATTAATAATCCTGACATTAATAGTTGTAAGTGGTTTTTGTTTTTCAAGTGATGCCTATGGTGCATCGATTCCAGTTTTCACAGGAACAGGTAGTTGGCTTTATACTGTGTACTCTTTTTATTCTGTTCAAGGTGGCGGGGTTGGGTTTCGTGCGTGTGACTATTTTACACAGACAGGTGTTTTGGCATATTGCTATGGGTTAAGTTGCCCAGGTAATCTTGTGGAATGGGTAATGGGCTTTGGAACGGTGGATGAGGATTATGAATATCTTGACTGGCTCAGTATGCTCCAGACATTAGCTGACTCTGGAGAATTGTCGGATTTGCTAAACAGTGCCGAAGATGATGAAGAGGCTCAAATGTTGGTTGATAGTGCGATTGATAGTGCTCTATTTGAGTATTATGGTACCAACATGGAAGCGTATTCTAATCCTACCGGAGTTTCTACTATTGGTGACCCTGTGTTCACGAGCAATGGCGAATACAGCTTATCTGCTACTGATATTGCTATTCAGGGCAGGGTTTTGCCTGTGCAGATTGCAAGAACTTATGGAAGCAGACGCGAATATAATTCACGATTTGGATACGGCTGGGATATAAATTATAATATGAAGGTTCGGGAAATGGTTGACCCGAATCTAATCATTCTTCTTGACGGCAGAAGTGGCAGGAATGAGTATGCCCGTGACAATAATGACCCTAATATGTACATAAGGCAGGAGGACTTGTCACAATACTTTTATCTGGATACAGCCACAGGATGTTTTGCGTTAATTGAGAAAAGCGGCATTGAATATCACTTTGATATAAACGGCAGCCTGTCATCAATTAAAGATGAAAATGGCAATCAGGTTCAATTTACTTATGACCCATGCGGCCTTTTGCCAATTTATGGCAGAAGTGATTATTTCCTTTCAGAAAGCTATGGCGGCCCCGCCAATAAGTATGGCCTCGTTGCTATGGAATATAAACTTACCACCATCACAGATGATCTTGGGCGAAATATCTCTCTGTATTATGATTCAAATGGCTTGCTTACGGATATAAATGACTTTAGCGGCAGAAATTGGCATTACGCCTATGACCCCTGTACAAATGATTTATTAACAGTTAGAGATCCAGCCGGAAACACAACGACATATACCTATAGTATAGATAAAGAACACAACCTTGTAAGTATTACCGACCCGAATGGTAATACCTATATCACTAACCATTATAGTATAGATGATAAAGTGTATGAGCAGGATTATGGTTATGGCACATATATATTTGATTATAACACCACAAATTATTCTGCTATTCTTACAAATCGGCTGGGCCAAACAAGTAAAACAATTTATAGTCTATCCGGCCAAACGTTAAGCGAAACGATTTATACGGACGATCCAAATGATGAGCCAAACAGTTTTGCCTCGCAATATTTTTATGACTCAAATACGCTGGAGCTTACTCGTCAAATTTTGCCTGATGGCAATAGTTGTGTTGATTATGTCTATAACGAGCAGACAAATGTCACAGGCATATACAGGAAAGCAAATTTCAACCTTCCCAGTGATGCCAACGACCCAAATGTTATCGCAGTTTTATATACTTACGACCCGAATTTTAACAACAAGGTTAGCACTGTTACTGACCCAGTGGGAAATGTAACAACATATAGCTATGATGCCAATGGTAATTTAATAAGTGTAACTTATCCTGCGGTCAATACGCCTTTAGGAACAGAAATACCAGTTGCGACATTTACATACAATCAGTATGGGCAAATTGATGAATCTTGCTCCGTTGATGGTATAATAACAAAATGCTTATATTATACAAATGCCGGCGATGTAAATAATTTTGGTCATCTTTGGAAAACTATTACAGATTACAATCAAACAGATGCCAATGCTCTGAATATCACGACAGAGTATAAATATGATGTTCTGGGCAGGGTTGTTGAGATAATAGATGCCAACGGCAATGTTGCCAGGTCTTTTTATAATAATCTTGATTTGGTAACTCAAACGGTTCTGCCGTTAAATCAGGTAGCAAATTTTTATTATAATAGTAATAAAAAAATTATCGGCGTTGAAAATGTCGTACCTGGTCCGAATCAGGTTTCAGCATATTTTTATGATTTGCTTGATAATCAAACGGCAAAAACCGATTCATTGGGCTATATCACTCACAGTATCTATGATGCGGAAGAAAAACTGTCGGATATAAACGATGCCGAGGAGAACAATACTCATTATGATTATGATGAACGTGGTCTGGTTCACAGCATTACCGATGCCAACGGCAACATCACCTCATACAGCTACACGCCAAATGGCAAACTTGCCAAAATCACCGATGCAAATGACAATGAGACGGTCTATACCTATGATGGCTTTGGCAGGTTGATTTGTACTGCCTATCCCAATAACACTACCGAAACATTTACCTATGATAAGAATTCAAATTTATTGAGTTTTACCAATCGTGCAGGCCAGACAACATCCTACCAGTATGATGCCTTAAATCGCCAGATTGTTAAAACGTTACCTTCAGAGCCCAATATAACATTCCTCTACGATATTGCAGGCAGACTCTGGGATGTCAATGACCGCGCCGATATGACCGAATTCGATTATGACAGGCTTGGCAGAGTTACAGAAGTCGTAAATCCGCAAAATAAAACTGTTGGTTATGATTATGATATTCTCGGCAGGCAGGCGAAGCTTGTTTATCCCGACGATACCAATGTAACTTATGAATATGATGCTTTATCGCGTCTGACAAAAATCAAATATCAGGGCAGCGCTATCGCGGAATATCAGTATGATGAACTTTCCCGCAGGAAGCTGCTTACCTATGGCAACGATGCCAATATAGTTTATGACTATGATTTAGGCAACAGGCTCACAAGGATAACCAATAATGCCGATGCCTGCTCGATTGATATTCAGTACAGCGAATATGACAATGTCGGCAACAGACTGAATATGGTAGTCAATAACAGGGAAGATAAATACGCCTATGATGAGATTTACAGGCTTAGGTCTGTCGATTACAACGATGGTAACAGCACAGATTATGTTTATGATTGCCTAAGCAACTGGGTTGATGTTGATGATGGCTCACCAATCAGCTTTTTGCATAACCGGCTGAATCAATACACATCTGTTGGCGGGGTGAATTACAGTTATGACCTCAACGGCAATCTGACCAACGATGGCATATACAGATATTATTATGATTGCGAAAATCGGCTTACAGATGTCAATGATTCTTCCGACCAGCCAATAGCCTCGTATGAATATGATTATCTTGGCCGTAGAGTTACAAAAATCACTTATGATACTAATGGCCAAATACTGAATACCATTCACTATACTTACGACGGCGACCAGATAATCGCTGAATACGATGGCAGCGGCAATCTGCTTCGTAAGTTCATCTACGGCCCCGGCATTGATGAGCCGATAATGATGATTGACGCTTCAACAGCCAGCAGGTATTATTATCACTATGATGGCTTAGGCAGTGTAGTTGCTCTTTCAAATAATGATGGCGAGATTGTAGAAACCTATTCTTATGATGTTTTCGGCACAGCAACAATCCGTGATGCCAGCGGCTCTGTGATTTCTGTGTCCTCTGTGGCTAATAGTTACATGTTCACTGGTCGTGAATACGACAGCGAAACAGGAAACTATTGCTACCGCGCGAGGTATTACAAACCCAGCATTGGCCGATTCCTGCAAACCGACCCGATTGGCTATTCTGATGGCATGAACATCTATGCCTACTGCGGAAATAATCCGATTATGTTTACGGATGCAACAGGCCTAAGTTTTTGGAGTGGTGTTATTAAAGCAACTAATTTTACTGAGACCAATAGTTGGCGTACAGCAACCAATTATTTTGCAGGTATGGGCGATAATTTAAGCTTTGGCTTAACAGGACAAATAAGAAATTTATCTGGTACAAATTCTTTCGTTGATGCCAGTGCTGATTCTTATAAAGTAGGAGAGTGGTCTGGTGTAGCATTAAGTACGGCAACAGGAGTGGTTGGTGGGCTAAAAGCGGCAGGAGCTAAAGCGGCTGGTAAAGAATTCTCTCATTGGCTTCCGGAGAGGATGGGAGGAATCAGAAATCTTTGGAATGGAAACTATGTTTCTGTGACTGAACATGCTTTAACTGACCCATATCGTTATCGTTTTATGTCAAAAACATGGAAAGCTGCAAATCCTCTACCTAATGTTATTGTACGCCAATTGCAAAGAATTCCAAATGTTTATAAAGGAATCCTAATTGGTACAGGCTATGGTTTGTCATCTAAATATTTAAATAGTAAAAGTTGCAAAGAATAATTATTATGTTCAAGAAACGCACTTTGTTTTTGCCATTGGAGGTGTCTCTTTTGAGCTCTCTTTGTGGAGCAGTTCCAATAGAAATGGCTGAACATCTTAAGAACCAATTATCAACTATAAAAAAAATCCAAAGAATTAATGATGATAGAGAGGTTGATTTGTATTATCAGCCTCCAATCAATAGTCCTGACGCGGCAACAAATCGAATCATGCCATATGTAGGAGAATCAAAATTTGCAACTATCAAATTTATGATTCCTGAAAAAACATCAGAAATACTGGCTGATTTTTGGTTAGTTAATGGTTATTTGTTTAGTATTAATTTCAATATTTCACCGAAAGAATATGCTAAAAGAGATGTAATTAATGTGCGGGAAATATTATTGCACAGAGGACACGAGCATTTATACGGTCAATATGTAGAAATAACTAAAAGTATCATTGACTTCTTAGAAGAGTCTGAAAATTTAAACATTAATGACTGGGTAATGTTTGAAGAAAATGATATTGCAACGATCAGGCTTGCAAGTGAAGAGTATTATGTGTTTGCAAAACATAATAGTGATTCCCGGTTTCTTTTGGTTAAATATGGAGATCGCAAGATTTACCATGTTGAACATGAAGACTTAAAACCTAAACTATTAAAAGATAATTTATAGTTGATTGTATTGCTATGATGGTTTAGGCATAGTGTAGTTGCTCTTTCAAATAATGATGGCGAAATAATAGAGCGGTACTCCTATGATGTCTTCGGCACAGCAACAATCCGTGATGCCAGCGGCTCTGTGATTTCTGTGGCAGAAAAACAGTTATTAGCAAGACAGCATTCAGAAGTCAGATGTCAGCGGAATCAGCGCCATCAGTGATTAAACTTTGTGCCTTAGTGCCTTTGTGGCAAAACCACAAAACCAGCGTCTAAAAAATACATTTGCCATTTAGGCTCGCAATCCCTACAATTACCCGTTTTAGACTTTTCCGTATTTGGAATGCGGAGACGGTCTTTCTATTTTTAAGTATAAATACAGTAATACTATACAGTTATCAAATACCGATTGGTATTATTGCTATCGCGTTTGACGATTTGTAGATGTTTATACCGGCTTCGCTTACCCGCGGAGTATGGCACGAATTATTTTTGGAAT
>MHXU01000006.1 GCA_001824555.1 Planctomycetes bacterium GWC2_45_44 | reverse complement strand
CCAATTTTCTGGCACATTTGATAGCCGGGCTTGTGGCATATACAAGACTGCCGAAGAAACCTTCGCTCAAAATCTGGGATGTCAGTTGCCAGCCCAAAGAGCTTCTTTGCATCACAGCTTAAACAAAGTTCAGGTTTGAAATTTGCGGTTGAAAATTATTCAGAATCTATTTCGGTACGTTCACCACAGGTCGCGATAATGACAAGCTGCGTTCGACACTCGGCTAAAGCATTGCTAAAATTTGTATTTTTTTGTTTTTTTAAAAAACAATATAACTGCTTATGTTGCAAGTGGTTGTGTATGTATTTTAAATTTTGGCAATAACAGGCTTGACATATTTGCGTTGAAGTTGTACACTATATGCGTAAAGTGAATTTTAATAATTACGATGAAGTAATTGCCGATAAAGGAGTTGTGATTAGGCAAGAGTGGAAATTGCATTGCTCTGATGGTCGAAAGCCTGCGGTAATTGAAAAAAAACGCGTTTTTTAAAATTTGGCGTTTAATTTTATTTGATTAATCGGCGAAATGCGATAGATATAGGATGAATTGAAAGAAGGAATATGGTTGATATGTTGAAACAGGAACAGGACAAAGTAACGCTATCAGATATTGCATCGCGGGCAGGGGTTACCAAGTCCACGGTGTCTATGGTGTTTCGTAATAAGCACGGGATTTCCCAAGCAACTCGACAGCGTGTTATGGAAATCGCAAGGGAAATGAAGTACACACTTTTTCCCGTCCGTCAGACGCGAGGTAAAGTACATTGGGGTCAGGTAGGTTTTGTTATTATTTCCAAGGAGAATCCGCCTCTTCCCGGCAAGCTTCCGATGCATTATTTCAGCCATATGATGCGAGGCTGCGCAGCATACGCCGAGGAGAAGGGACACAGTATGGTTTTTTCCCATTTGGACTGGAAGCAGGTTGATGAGGGTACGCTGTCTGCGGTTCTGAATCGCGGATATGTCGATGGTTTTTTGTGTCGAGCGTGGATTTCTCCTAAAGTAAAGGAAATGCTTCAAAATATCAATGTGCCGGTTGTTTTGATGGATTGCGACCGTTATCTTGACGGATATTCCAGCGTTCAGGTCAACAACATTAAGGCGATGGATTTAGTTGTTGAGCATTTAGTCAAGCAGGGCGCCAAACGGTTTGCCACGATAACCGGGAATATGGAACATCAGAACGCGCAGGAAAGACTTGCTGGTTTGCAGATGGCCTTAACTCGTCGCGGAATATCTCTTCCGTCCGAAGGTATTATCATAGAGTCCGATTTCTGCGATGCCAACGGACGCAGCGGGGCTAAAAAACTTATCGCAAGCGGCTACCGCTTTGACGCTTTAGTCTGTCAATTTGATTTGATGGCTTATGGGGCGATTGAAGAGCTTTGTTCGGCAGGAATCAAAGTTCCTGATGACGTACGAGTAACAGGTTTTGATAACGAGGAATTCAGCGACAAGCTGGCGATTCCTTTGACCACGGTCGAGACGGATAGTTTTCAGGTGGGCCGGCTTGGCGCAAAATTGCTTCTGGCTCAAACAAGCGGAGAAAATAAACAGGTTTTACACGTCCATTCGGAAGTATCGCTGGTGGTACGTCAGTCGGCGTAGCCCCCTACAAACCTGACCGAGGGTCAGAGTTTGAGAGTTTAAAATTTAAGGGTATCTAAAAATTGACAATTAAACACAGTAAGCCTTGTTCCTGACCGCTCCATTACTGTCGCGGCTCTGATTTTTCAATTTTTAGAGATTGCCTTAAAGTTGAAAGTTGAAAGTGCAAAATTGTGGAATCGCCTGCGGCGATGGGATTTAATGAACCCCGCCATAGTGATGGCGGGGCTAAACACGAAAATAACAACGCGTGGACAGAAAATCTGTCCACCCTACGAAACTGGTTTTTGCACTCTGCGTTTTAAAAGCATATTTGAGAGTTAATCAGGAGCAGAAAAATGAAAAGGAAGTATTCGGTAATTCTGGGGAATCTTGGCAACACATGTGATAGATTTTGCAGCGGATACAAGGAAAATCCAACAACCAAGGAAATGCTTAAGAAAGCCGTCAAAATTCCTAATGTTACGGGGATTGAGCTTGTGGGTACATGGGACGTGACTCCCAAAAACGCTTTGGAAATGAAAAAGGCGTTTGACGATAGTCAGATTCGATGCGTTTCCATTATTCCTGATTTATTCGCTGATAAAAAATTCTGGAAGGGCAGCTACAGTTCAAAAGACGCGAATGTTCGTCGATATGCTTTGGATTACACCAGACAGATGTGTGAAGTTGCGCAAACGATGGAGTGCGACCTGCTGAACATCTGGCCCGGTCAGGACGGCTACGATTATCTACTCACCGCGGATTATGAAAAAGAACGTCAGTGGTTATGTGAGGCGATTGCCGCTCTGGCAGGCGAATTTAAGAATATTCGTTTCGCTCTTGAATATAAACCCAAAGAGCCGCGAACGCATAGTTATCTTGCGCGAATGGCTGATACTCTGCTGCTTGCGCAGGAAACTGGATGCGATAACGTCGGCGTTACAATAGACACCGGACACGCCTTCAACGCCGGCGAAGTTGTGGCCGAGGCCATTGTGCTGGCTAAGCGCGCGGGCGATAAACTTATGCATATGCACTTCAACGACAACTATGCGGCGTGGGACGACGATATGATAGTCGGCAGCGTTCACACTGTTTGTTATATTGAGACGCTTTACTGGCTTGACAGGTGCGGATATAAGGGCTGGCTTAGTATGGATCAGTACCCGTATCGCGAAGATGCCGCAGGGGCAATCAGCGAAAGCATAGAATGGCTTGTAAAGTTCGACGCGATTTTGCAGGCTAACAGAGATAAAATCAATCATTTGGTAAGCCTCGGCGATGCCGTTGAAACATCAAAATTCCTGCGAAATGTAATTGCCTAAAAGTGCAAAAATGTGGAATCGCCTGCGGCGATGGGATTTAATGAACCCTGCCATACAAGATGGCAGGGCTAAACAACCGCCGGTAAAACCCCGCGGAGCGGGAGAGGCCGGTGGCTAAATATAACCGCGTGGGCTTCCGCCGCCGCTAAAGCTATGGCGGACAAGAAAGCCCACCCTACAAAACGAGATTGCCGCGTCGGCCTTTCGGCCTCCTCGCAATGACGAACCCCCAGCATAAAGCTGGGGGCTAACTAATGCGGCGTGGGCTAAGAGCCCACCCTACAAAACTGGATTCCCGCCTGCGCGGGAATGACGCGCTGTCGTGCCGGCAGCGGCTAAACGTACCCCGGCAAAGTATTGCCGAGGCTAATCGGAAAGGTGGAACATATTAAGATAATTGATTCTCATACCCATATGCCCAGTACAGGCTGGGAAAAACCCGCCAATTTTTTTTCTTCTGTTCAGGATGCGGCTGACTATCTGCGAAGCTGTGGAATTGAAAAGGCTATTTTTAATACATGGCGCGGAGTGCTAAGCAAAACACGGGAAGATGTTGAAGAAGGCAATGCCGAAGCTCTTGAAATGGCTCGATTGACCAACGGTTTTTTGTATCCGGGCGTGGCGATGAATCCGGATTTTCCGGAAGAATCCCTGCGGTGGCTGAACAAATTTCACGAACTCGGTTATCGATGGGCCGGCGAGCTGCTGACATATAAGATAGAAACTTTAAAAAGTTCCTGTAAATATACCGACCCGCGTTTCGTAAAACTTATCGAACGATGCGTGGAATTGAAATTCGTGGTTCAGATACATATCGAACCTGAAATTGTCGATTTAGCGGAGATGTTTCCCGGACTTACGATTGTTTGTTCGCATATCGGTGAAGAAGATTTTCTGAAACGGCTTGCGAAATGCGATAATGTTTTTTTAGATATTTCAGGGATGGCGGACGGCTTAATCGTAGGGCGTTTAGAAAAAGCAGTGGAAATATTAGGAACTGACCGATTGCTTTTTGGAAGCGATTTTACCGGCTATGACCCGCAGGCATTTATCGCCAGAGTGAAAAAAGCCATTCCCGATTTTCGGGAACAAAAAAAAGTGTTTTGTGAAAATGTATCAGGCCTGCTTGAGTCAGTCGGCGCAAGAATATAATTCAAAACCGGCCGAGGGTCAGATTGAGAATTTAAAATTTAAAGTTGAAAGTGCAAAATTGTGGAATCGCCTGCGGCGATGGGATTTAATGAACCCTGCCATACAAGATGGCAGGGCTAAACAACCGCCGGTAAAACCGGTGGCTAAATATAACCGCGTGGGCTAAAGCCCACCCTACAAAACGAGATTGCCGCGTCGGCCTTTCGGCCTCCTCGCAATGACAGCGGGCGCGGGAATGACAAGTTGTATTTGGCACTTGGCTAAAGTATTACAAAAGTTGCGGCGCGATTCATTGCGAGTAGTTCTGATGAAATCGGCTAATTGTCTGTTGTAATAAGGATTCAAAATGAACAAACTGCTTTTAAATCGCGCTTATGAAATAGAAACATGGGCAGAAGACCGCTGGCTTGACTCCAATGGAGTTGTTTATAGTTTTATTGATAAAAAAAACGCCGCTCCGCTTACGGATGAATTCTTCGGCAGCGATCAAAACCCATTTCTTGTTCAGGGGTACACGCCTGCAGAGCAGCATAATTATGAAAACTGCGGAATGACAACAGGCGCGTATTTGCAGGCATTGTTATGTCGTTACGCGATTGAAAAGAATGAAAAAGTTTTGGAACATGCGAGGCGATGCGTGCATGCCCTGAAATATATTTATGACCTGGGCAGGGAATTGGAAGAGGGATTTTTTCCCAAGATTTACGGCAACAGATTTACAGACCAGACCAGCACCGACCAGGTGCTTTACGCGGTTATGGCTCTGGATCACTTTTGTCAATATGCGAAACCTTCTGAAAAATCAGAGATTGACCGAATGATAACGTCAATGGTTAATTTCTGGGTCAAGCGGGATTACAGATATAAGTACTTTGCCATTGAGAATATGTTATGGCCTCTTGATAGATTTCCGAGTTTGCTTCTTTTGGCGTTCAATCACTCGGGCGATTCGGCTTTTAAGCGGGAATATGACAGACTGCTGGCAAGCGGGGTCAATAAGCATCCGGGCGGAGAGCGGCTTCGCCCCAAGATTGATGGCGAGTGCCCTCCGATTCCGTATGAAGAAAAAATGCAGGCGTGGCTGATATCCAACTTGGCGGATTCCGTAACGATGGACGTTATGGAATTGGATTATTTGCTGCGTAACGACCCGAACAACTCATGGTCCGATGTCTGGAAACAATCGATGCGGCAGATTTGGGAAGAAGGAAAATTGACATTAGCTCCGGACGGGACGATGTATGTCAATATGTTGGTTGATATGAAGACGCGCCAGCCCAGACGGCCTGACCCCGATTTTATATGCAGCGAAGAAGAAGCAGGAAGCTGGAAATGGGTGGGACATCGTTATATTGCAGGGGCGAGAACCGGCTGGAGTACAATGATTGCCCGTGGGGGAGTGCAGGCTTATGGCCATCTTCGGGATCCGGAGATGTTGTCTATAATACATCACATTCTAACATCCATAGACCAAACCGGATTGACCTATTATGATGACCCGGAACGCTTTCTTCCGGAACTCCGGCACAAGACGCAGTTTTACAGCGGAGACGCGATGGCGAACTGGTTGTGGGCTTATTGGAAAGCTCGATATGATGGAATCTTATAGGCTCAAACTGACCGCTGGCCAGATTTGAAAATCAAAGATTAAAAATAAAAAATAAAAATTGTGGATTCGGCCTGAAGGCCAAGACTGTCTTATGCTGGATTCCCGCCTGCGCGGGACTGACAGGTAGTAATTGACACTTGGTTAAAGTATTACGTTTTTAGCAATAAATCGGTCAGTTTGAGTAATAAGTATAAAGGAGTGAAGTTATGGTTTTGGCATTAAACAAGACGTTTGTTCTGATTTGTTTATTGATGGCTGCTTGCTGTGTTGCGGCGGAATCAGCCGAGAAGTTGTCATTGGCATCTAACGAGCGGCTCATCGAGACAAAGTCATCGTTTGCGGGATATAGCGCTGTTTTGCTGAAATCCGATATTCAGTGGAACGCGTGGGACAGTACGATGTATGGCACTCTGACGCGGAGGGGTATGGAAGTTGTATGGGAGGAAGAATCTATTATTGATACCCCGGCATCCCTTGCGCAATATGATATGATAGCGATGAATGTCAGGCATAAATTTACGCCTGCGCAGATAGAAGGGCTTAAGAGTTTTCTGGCTTCAGGCGGGGGAATTTATATTACAACATCGCCTTGCTGGGGCGGCAATGATTTAATAAACGAAGATTTTTTACGTTTGTGCGGTGCGGAATCTTATAGTTTTCTAAAGATTAAAGAATTAACGCTTATGGACAGCCCATTGACCGAAGGATTTGGCCAAACAAAGCTGCTGTTGCCGATTTGGGTTGGACACACATGGAATACCGAGGGGATTGACGTGATGTCGTTTGTTGTAAAAGATGGAAATTCGGTAATCCGAGACAACGAAGGCAAAAGTCTGGGAATACTGAAAGAACACGGACAGGGCAGAACAGCGATATTAAGTGTCAGCCCTGAAAATTATAAATTTTGTTTTCCTGACTCTGAAGTCCTGATGGCTGATAGAATTTTTGACAACACGCTACGCTGGCTGATGCCCGGCGGGCATAAAGAAAATCTCCGGCCGAATGTGATTCAGGTGAATCTGCCGCGACGCGCCGAGGTGGTTTCGGTTTTTCTCGATAATAAGCCTGTAAAAGAACCAGTGGTTCGATGTGTTGGTTCACTTCAAACGGTTTCAGTTCCGGTTGCATCCGTCAAGCCTGGAAAGACGGCAACTGTAAAAATTACTTACAAGCCTCTTTCAAAAGCGCGAAATATCGAAACATGGGTTCATCATCCAGGCGGCGAGTTTTGCAGCGTTTTTAAAACGCCGTCCGAAGCGGTTGATTTCCTGGTCAGACTTAATGTAACTCACGTCCTTCCTGGATTGCGGTCGGCGGGCGGCATCACGTTTTATCGCGGCATTCCCGGAGACGTTACATACAATAAAATAAAAGAGTATTCCGGAGATTATCTTTCTGAATATATCGCGGAGTGCCACCGGCGCGGCATCAGGATTATCGGGGGTTTTTATATGAGCAACAGGGCCGTGCTTGATAAATATCCCAAAGCTGCATGGATTGGCAAGAATGGAAAACCCGCAGACGATCCCTGGGTCTGTCTTAACAACCCAAAAGGGCAGGAACACAACATTGAAGCGTTTCGTCAATTGGTTGAAGATTATCAGCTTGACGGCATAATGCTCGATGACAACTATCAAATGATAGACAGGCCGTGTTATTGTGATTACTGCAAAAATGATTTCAAAACCTACTGCCAACTCCAGGGGATTACATACAAAGATACTTCGTCATTCACAGATGACGACGCGAAATTAAAGGCGGTATGGGAGCAATATATGATAGCCGGAACTAATGTATTTTGTAATAAGCTCAAGGCTATTTGTGCCGGTCGCGGTATTCCGCTGGGCGGCTGGGTAAATGGCGTAATGAGCAGCACTGTACATAATGCCGAGCGTTTTGATTTTCTGGGCGGTATGATATATGAAGTTCCCGCTTACGCTGCCCGCGGGCCTGTTTCTATTCTGGGTGAGCGTAAATTTGTGAATTTGTTATGGGCAATGAACCGCCTGCCGGAAGCGATGGAGGCTGAAGTCGCCGAAGCGGTATGTTCAGGGAATCAGGCAGTAGGATTTTGGATGCAGTTTTATGGCAGGGACGATAGAAAAGAAAATTGGGGTTTGTACACCGGAAAAGGCGGTTCAGTAAAAAATCAGAATTGGTTTGTTGAGCCGGGCGGCCTTGATTCTATCGCACGGGCATTTGACCGTACAGAGGAGATGTGGTTATCCTGGTACAAAGAAAATATTATTACGGGAGACCGGCGATTCACGGTGCGGTCCGGCGTTTTGCAATCTGATAAACTGACCATTAAAATTCGTAATTGCGGGAAAATCGCCGCCAAAAAATCAAATGACGCGGTAGATATTAAGTTTTTAAAATAGTTTTGATATTATCAATTGAAATTGGAGCAAAAAATGAGTTTTATCGAAGTGCTTGGCGAACATACTGTTTATGTGAATCCGCTGCCTCATTTACGCAGCAGGCAGGGCAAATTTCCATGTATAGTGCAGTTGCCGTCTGATGAGCTGTTGTGTTTGTTTGAACTGGGAGAGGCTTTTGAGTCCGTGGATTCAGAGACGTATGTTACTCGCTCCTCTGATATGGGTCGCAATTGGACGCTGCAAGGGCCGCTGTATGATATGAAGAAGCTGCCTGTCCCATATCGCGTTTCTGAAACTATGAAGCCGACGCTGCTGCGCGATGGTACGCTGATAGCTGTTGGTTACAGGTACGACCGCAGCAATCCGGAGCTGCCTATCGGCAATCCCAATGGCGGACTGCTGCCGGGCGAAAATACTGTTTGTTTTTCGTATGATGACGGCAGAACATGGAGTATCCCGGAAGTGATAAAGACGGGGTATCCGGAATTTTTGGAAACATCAGGTTCCTGCATTGAAACACAATCCGGCGACCTGCTGGCGATTGGCTGCCCTATGTTCCTGTGGGATGGCTCGAATCCATCGGGGCAGACAGGCGTGCTGCTGCGAAGCAAAGACAAAGGCAAGACATGGGATTGCAGGAATCGATATTTTACTCTGCCTGGCGATTATGTAAGTCCATGGGAGGCTCGACTGTGCGAAATGCAGCCCGGCCGCATTGTTACGATTGTCTGGGCGTATGATAATCGCCAAAAGAAACATTTGGCCAATCACGTTACGGTCTCTCGCGACAACGGTTATAAATGGTCGAATCCAATCGATACCGGCCATCTGGGACAGGCTTCTAATCTGATGTGGCTTGGAGATGAACGACTTTTGACTATCCACGCGCACCGCGCGGGAGATGTCGGCTTGTATGTACGGCTGATTGATTTTGAAAATGATAAATGGAAAATGCTTTCCGAAGAAGTGATTTGGGGCAAGGCAAAGGCTCAAGATACCTCGAAAAACATCATTGACCAATTCGCGAATTTAAGATTTGGTCAGCCGTCGCTGCTGCGCCTTTCCAACGGCGAAATTCTGGCGACTTTTTGGTGCATAGAGGATGGCCTTGGAAAAATAAAAACAATTCGTTTGAGACTGAACTGATTTGGGATACTTAATGGAACGGTTAGATATTCAGGCACCGGTGGTTGAGAAAGTTGACGTTTTGGTTTGCGGCGGGGGGCCGGCTGGATTTGCCGCGGCTATAGCAGCGGCAAGGCTTGGAAAAAAGGTGATGCTGATTGAACGTTATGGATGCCTTGGCGGAGTGGCGACAAGCTGTTTGGTGGGTATATGGCTCGGCAGTTATTCTCGCGATGGCGTGTATCCCGTCATCGGCGGAATTTTTACGGAAATTGTAGAAAAAATGGCCGCACAGGGCGGAGCAGTCAGGGCTTGCGATGACCCGCCATCCGGTACGCGTCATTTGGGGTATGCGTCATGGCACGGCCGAACAGTTCCGTTTGAATACGAATGCTGCAAGCGTGTGATGGAACAAATGGTATTGCAGGCGGGGATAAAGCTGCGATATTTCACATCACTGCTCGAACCCAAAGTCGAAAATGATAGAATTGACGGGGTATTCGTACATTCGGCCAATGGCATTGAGTATATTCAGGCGCAGGTTCTGATAGATACAACCGGCGATGCTACCTTGGCGAGCCGTGCAGACTGTCCGACTGTTAAAGGGCGGGAAGAAGACGGTTTGATGTCCGCTCCGACATTGATTTTTACGGTTGAAGACGTGGATTCGGCGGTATTCGAGGATTATTGCCGCAGCACCGGCGATGTGCGTTTTCGCGCAGCGATAGCGGAGTTTGAAAAGCACAGCAAGTGGCCTTTCGCGTTTAAAGCAATCAATTGTTGTGAAATGATAAGACGAGGAAGTTTTTTTATCAACACCGGCCAAATCGTTGGAATAGATGGAACGAATGCCGACGATATCACTGCCGCAATGGTGAAAGGCCGGGAGCAGTCGCTGGAATTGATGGAAATGCTGAAGCGAATAGTGCCCGGATTCGCGCATGCGCGACTGACCCAGACCGCCCCTATGCTGGGCGTGCGCGATACTCGACGAATTGCAGGACAGTATCGAGTAACGGTTGATGATGTAATAAAAGGCGTGCGTTTCGATGATACAATCGCATTGAGCGGTTACCAGTGGGATATGGCTGACCCGAAGTACCCGACAAAACAACGCATGGAGGATACGGTGATTTCCCGGCCTTATGCCGAAATACCATATCGCAGTCTGGTTCCGCAAAAGATCAAAAATTTGATTGTGGCGGGTCGATGTGTGAGTTGTGAGTGGGATGTGCTGGGATTATTTCGGATTATGCCCGCTTGTTTCGCGATGGGTCAGGCGGCGGGAACGGCGGCGAACATAGCTGTTCGGCATAGAGTTGATTTCAGCGATGTCAAACCGGCAATGCTCCGACAGCAGCTTCTGGAAGATAAGGCAATCCTGCGGGATTTTTAACCCAACTTTCGCAGTTGTGGCGAAAAATTGCGATTTTTAAATATTTTTTCCTGCATAGCGTTTCAAAATCACCGAAAATGCTCGAAAAACCTGCATGGTGAAGACCTGCCCTATTGCAATGCTGCCTTCCTGATGCCAAACTATCGGCATGTTTCTCAGAAGTTACAAACGCAAAAAGAACGGCAAGTGGCACGAGTATTTCAGCGTCATCGAGAACCGCAGGGTTGCCGGCGGCAGCACGGTTCAGCGGACAGTTCTTTACCTGGGTGAAATAACTTCATCGCAGGAAAACGCATGGCAAAAGACGCTGGAAGTCTTTGATGCCGACAGCGGCAAATATGAACAGAAGCTGGTTTATTTTCTCCGCTTGTTCGAGCCAGAAGCAATTTTGCGCCAAGCCGGCCTACCTGAAAACTATCCGTCTCGACCGTTGTCAAAGGAATCGCCAGCTTGTCGCTGAATTCCTCGTTATCAAAACCTGTTACTCGTACGTCATCAGGAACTTTGATTCCTGCCGAACAAAGCTCTTCAATCGCCCCATATGATTGCGGGTCTGGGCCGATGGAATCTTTTTGCGGCTGTCTGACGGCTCGACTAAAGGGTCGTGGCATGAAGTGGGATAAAGATAATTCCGAGGCTATTATGGCCTTGGGCAGCCTGCATTATTCGAACTTATGGACAGATTACTGGAAAAAACAGCGTGCCGCTTAGACTTGCCAGAAAATATGGTCGCTCACTTTTCAACTAATTCAGCCTATATCTATTGCATTTCGCCGGTTAATCAAATAAAATTAAACGCCGAATTTTTAAAAACGCGTTTTTTTTCAATTACCACAAGCTTTCGACCATCAGGGCAACGCAATTTCCACTCTTGCCTAATCACAACTCCTTTATCGGCAATAACAAAAACATCATCGCCTCCGACCATTCCACAACTGATAACCGATAACTGATAATAGAATTGCTTATCCCCTATTTCCCGAATTGTTTACTCCTTAATAAAACTTGCAAAAACCACATCAAAACTGGTTAAAATCCGTTAAAATCCCCGAAATTCGTGGTTAAAATCGTCAAAACTCATCAAAAATTCGCAAAAATTTGCAATTTTTTGCAAAAAACTTGCAGACCTTTTCTCTGTAATATTCTGACAAAAATCTCCTTGAACTCAATGCATTACCATTGCCTTCATTAAAAGCTTTTTGCTCAGCACAATCTTTTTTCTTGGTTTTTTTTTATCTTCGACATCGTAGTTCGTAGGGTGGGCTCTTTTGTCGCGGCGTAGCACAGCGAAGACGGAAGCCCACGCGGTTTTATTCACCAAATCAGCGTCATCAGCGAAATCAGTGATTAAATTTTCTCGATTTCCTTTTTTATCGCAGTAAGCAATTTCGATTGTGCGACGGCGGCCATTTTTTCGCCCTTCTTATATATAAAGCCTTTGCCTGCTGCGGCACAAACCGCTATGTCGGCATCGGCGGCTTCGCCGGGGCCGTTGACAACGCAGCCCATAACCGCAACCCTTATCGGCTTATCAACCTTATCCAAAAGTTTTTTTACCTGTTGAGCAAAGCTAACCAAATTCCATTTGCATCTGCCGCAGGTCGGGCAGACAATAAGCTGCGGCTGATTGGTTTTATAAAGTTCCAGAGAAGCCAGAATCTGCTTTGCTATTTCGACTTCCTGCACGGGGTCGCCGGCAATGCTGATTCTAATCGTGTCGCCAATGCCCTGATGCAAAAGCGTGCCGAGGGCAACGGATGCGGGAACAATCGCATCTTCGGCAAGGCCTGCGTGAGTCAAACCAAGGTGGAGCGGGTAATTAAATTTTTCGGCGATTGCGATGTTAGATTCGATAGTTCTCAAAACATCGGAACTTTTTACGCTCAAAACAAGATTATTAAAACCTCTGTTTTCAAAAATCCTGATATATCCCGCCATTTCGCTTATCATAAGGCTGATTCGTTTCCGCATCGGAGTATCGTGCAGAAGATTGCGAATGCTGGCCTCGTTTATGCCGACCCGCATCGCGATTTTGTGAGCCTTTGCGCAATCGATAATGCGGGCGACATCGTTTTTGTCTTTTATATTGCCGGGGTTAAGGCGGATTTTCGCTGCGCCTGCTTCAATGGCTTCAATCGCCCTGTCCGCGGAAAAATGAATATCCGCGACCAGCGGAATGCGTACTTTTTGGACGATTTTGGCAAAAGCCGCCGTGTCTTTGGCGGTTGGAACGGCCAAACGGACAAGGCCTGCCCCAGCGGCAGCCAATGCGTTTATCTGTTTTACGCAGCGGGCAACGTCGGTAGTCTCAAATTTTACCATAGACTGAATGACTATGGGGTGTTTTGAGCCGATTTTTACGCTCCCTGCCGCAACGGTCTGTGTTTTTCGTCTTTTCATACGCCAAATTCTATCTTGTTTTATCACGCTCGGCAAACTAAAATGCCCGCAAAGATATGAAAATGATTCTATCAATACTACTATTGCTGGCGGCGGTTTATTTCGGAGTCGCAATCGTGCTGTACTTTATGCAGCGGAGATTGACGTTTCATCCGATGAGAGATATGCCTTATAATCCGGCCAATATCGGGCTTGAATACGAAAAGGTTCAGCTCAATACGCCGGACGGGCTTGCCCTCTCGGCGTGGTATGTGCCGGCCAAAAACGCGACCGCAACCCTGCTTTTCTGCCACGCCAACGGCGGAAATATATCCTATTATATGGATACGCTCGATATTTTTAACAAACTTGGGCTGAATTGTTTGATATTTAACTACCGCGGCTACGGCGACAGTCAGGGCAAAATCACCGAAGAGGGAATATACCTCGACGCGCAAACGGCTTACGACTGGCTGCGGACGGAAAAAAGAGCATCGCCGAAGGACATAATTATTTTCGGCAGGTCGCTGGGCGCAAGCGTCGCCGCTCACCTTGCGAAAAATGTCCAGGCAGGCGGACTGGTTATCGAGAGCGGTTTTACTTCTTACGCGGATATTGCACAGAAATTTTACCCTTATGTAATAGTAAGGCCTTTTGCGAAATACAGCCTCGATACAATGGAGTATATAAAAAAGGTAAAATGCCCGATTTTATTTATTCACAGCCGAAGCGATGAAATAGTGCCGTTTGAGTTTGGGCTGCGACTCTACTCGTCGGCAAATGGCAACAAAGAATTTGTTGAAATTTTCGGCGGACATAACGACGGCTTTTTGTATTCAGGGCAAATTTATCGCGAAGGGCTGAAAGATTGGCTGGAATTCGTCAAAGAAGTGAGAAGTATGTAGGGTGGACAGATTTTCTGTCCACGCGGTTTTTTCTACATTCGGCGAAAATGTTATGAAGTAAGATAAAATGAAACAACGGAATAAAATTTTAATACTGCTGCCGGTGCTGGCATTGGCAATCGTTCTGCTGCTCATAGCGATAAGACAGAATGTCCTGCCCCCTGCTGTGGAAATTTCACCTTCGCAATCGCACACAAGGATTATATCGCTTGCGCCGAACGTAACGGAGATACTCTTTGCGCTGGGCATGGGCGAACGTGTAATCGGGATATCGGAATTTTGCAATTATCCCGCCGAAGCAAAAAACCTGCCGAGATTTGGCGGTTTGATGAATCCAAATTTCGAAGCTATACTGGCCGCGAAACCTGATTTGGTTATTGTCCTCGACGAAATGGTCAGAGGCGACAATAAATTCGCCGCGATGGGAATAAACATTCTCGCCGTCAAACACGATTCGATTGGCGACATACTCGATTCGATTCTTGCGATAGGCCGGGCTTGCGACACGAACGAGCGGGCGAAAAAATTAGTCAGCCAACTCGAAAACAAAATGTCCGCGATAAAAACGCAGTCAAACGCCGAACATAAGCCGAAGGTTTTAATTTCGGTCGGACACGACATCTCGCAGGACACTGACAAATCGCCCGCGAACATTTACATTGCAGGCAGAGACGGCTTTTACAGCGATATTATTGAAAAGGCCGGCGGCCAAAACGCCTACGCAGGCTCAATCCAGTTCCCCGCGGTAGGCTATGAATCTATCGTATCGATGAATCCGGAAATTATTATTGATGTTATGACCGCATCACCGGAGAAAAACATAATCGATGCCGAGACGATAAAAAAACAGTGGCAAAAAATCGAAATGCTCGACGCGGTAAAAAACGACAGGATTTACGTCTTGACCGAAGATTTTGTGGCAATTCCCGGCCCGCGGTTTATACTGACGCTTGAAAAAATCGCCTCGGCGATAAATCCAGAATTGAAATTGCAGGCAAATGAACCAAACAGTAATTGAAATTGAAAATTTATGTTTTGCTGCCGCGGATAAGGCGATACTGGACAGCATCAGCTTTTCGGTATCGTCGGGGCAGAAGCTGTATATTGTCGGGCCGAACGGCGCGGGCAAAACAACTCTGCTGCGATGTTTGAGCAGAATTGTCGGAGGGTTCAAAGGCAGCATAAAAATAAAAAATCGGGATTTGAAAAATTATTCCCAGAAAAATCTCGCAAAAATCCTCACTTATGTGCCGCAGTCGCTTGGAGCTGATATTCCATTCACCGTTCATCAGTTTGTTTTAATGGCGAGGTATCCGCATTTGAGCCCGTTTTCGGTTATTACCCCGGATGAAGAAAAAATCGTCCGCGATGCGATGGAAATGACGCAAACAACCTGTTTCGCCCGACGAATAATATCTACGCTTAGCGGCGGAGAACGCCAGCAGGTCTCAATCGCCGCCGCAGTCGCCCAGCAAGCGGAAATTTTTCTGTTAGACGAGCCTGCGACGTACCTCGATTATAAACATCAAAACGACATTCAGTCGCTGCTTTCAAAAATCAACAAAACGCTCGGCACGACGCTTCTCTGCGTAACGCACGATTTAAACGCCGCTGTTCTAAACGCCGACGCTGTTATCGCTCTCAAGCACGGAGGAATTGTTTTTGCCGGCTCCCCTGCCGAAATTATGAACGAGCGAACGCTGGAAGAAATTTACGGCAAACAATTTCAGTTCGTCTCTCATCCGCTCACAGGACAGAAAATTATTGTGCCGGACACTATCAAATGAAAAAACCTCAATTTATATTCATAATTGTTTTCACGCTCGCGGTTTTGGCCGTCAGCCCGTTCATCGGCTCGATAAAGATACCGTTCTCGGCTCTGACCGATTTTGAGCATACGACAATCGCATCGAAAATTTTCTACAACATTCGTCTGCCGAGAGTTTTGACGGCCTTTATAGCCGGTTCCGCTCTTGCCTGCTGCGGAGTGGCTTTACAGGCAATGTTCAGAAATCCGCTGGCAACGCCTTTTACGCTCGGCATATCCGGCGGCGCTGCGTTTGGGGCGGCTGTATATGTTCTAATCGCAGGGATTTTGCCCATTTGTTTCGGGCCTGTGATTTTTTCGTTTTTCGGTTCGCTCGCCGCCGCGGTTTTTATTTACGGCCTGACAAAACTCAAAAAAGGTTTTTCAGTCGGGACAATGCTGCTCGCCGGAGTTGTGGTCAATTTCTTTTTCTCAAGTCTGATACTGCTTCTGCAATATGTAAGCGATTTCACGCAGTCTTTTCAAATTGTTCGCTGGCTGATGGGCAGCGTGGAGGTCGCCGGTTATTCAAAACCGATTACAATGCTCGTATTCACCGCTGCCGGCGTAACGCTCATCGCCGCCTGCGGCGCAAAACTTAATTTAATGAGCATCGGCGACGAAATCGCAATCGCCAGAGGCGTAAATGTCAGAGGCACAAGGAAAATTATATTTTTCGCGACATCTATTATGGTTGCCGGCGTAGTTGCCTTCTGCGGGCCGATAGGCTTTGTTGGACTGATGGCTCCCCACATAAGCAGACTGTTAGTCGGACACGACCACAAAATTTTAACTCCCGCATCGGTACTGTTCGGCGGCGGTTTTTTGGTATTATGCGATACGCTCGCTCGAACCGTCATTTCGCCGGCCGAGATTCCTGTCGGAGTTATAACCGCCCTGCTCGGCGGACCATTCTTCGTCTGGCTGCTGATTAAAGACGACAGCACAGTGAACGCCGGCTAAGCCATTCTTAGAGTTTCTAACATAATGAAAAAGATACAACATAGTGAAGTGTATCTCGTGAAGCGCATTTCGTTGTTTTTTCGCTTCACGCTTCACGAACAACGAAATACAAAAATTATATACAATATGTACAAATTTCTTTTTGTTAGAGTTTCTTAATTATTGATACGGCTTGGCGGCAGGCGGAGTTTTTGTGGTCTTTGTATCTTTTGGTTTTACATCCGCAGATGAACCCGAATGGCTGCACACAGCGCGGCATGAGGAATTAAGACTGTATTTTCCGCCAAACGCACATACAGGAGCGCCATCGGGAAAATAATCGGTGTCTTTTGTCAGAGTGTCTATGGCTTTCGGATAACCATCGGTCATCGCGTTGTAAAGCTCGGCTTGAGTGTTTATAATATCAATATTAGACTGGCAGGCTTTTTCCTTTGCGGTATCCGCACTGGCGACGACACGCGGCAACGCAATCGCCGAAAGAGCACCTAAAATAAGAACTACCACAAGCAATTCAACCAACGTAAAGCCCCGTTTTCTAATAATCTGTCTCATCTGCGAAAACCTTCCAAAATAATCTCACATCCGCTATTTCAACACACGCCCGCACACGCCCATAAAAAATCTGGACTGTTTGGCCGTCAGACCGTAGAATATAATAAATAATCGACATAAGTCAAAATGGACAAAAAAATTGGAAACGACCGATAATCTTAATATTGTGCGGTTCAAACCGCTGATTACGCCCCAAAAACTTCGGGAAAAATACCCCGAAACCGAACAGGCCGCCGAAGTTGTTGCCCGGTCGAGGCGGATTATACAGGCTATTTTGAACAATCAGGACAGGCGAAAAGTCGTCATTGCCGGCCCATGTTCGCTGCACGACAAGGCCGCGTCGGTCGAATACGCCGCGAAAATCCGCGATTTGCAGTCGAAAGTCAGCGATAAGGTTCTAATTGTGATGCGGACTTATTTTGAAAAACCGCGAACGACGCTCGGCTGGAAAGGAATGATTTACGACCCTTACCTCGACGGCTCTTACGATATTGAGGAGGGTTTCATACGGGCGCGCGACATACTGCTTGCGGTAAGCAAAATCGGCCTGCCCTGCGCAACGGAATTTCTTGACCCGATTGTGCCTCAGTATCTTGCCGATATGATTTCCTGGGCATCGGTCGGAGCAAGAACCGCTGAATCGCAGATACACCGCCAAATGGCGAGCGGGCTGTCGATGCCTGTCGGTTTTAAAAATTCCACCGATGGAAATTTGACCGCTTCTATCGACGCTGTAAAAGCGGCGGCAAGTTCGCACTCTTTTATGGGCATCAGCGAAGCCGGCGAAGTTGTAATCGCCGAGACTCGCGGCAACAAATTCGGCCATCTTGTCTTGAGAGGAGGAGCCGACTGTCCGAATTATACGGAAGAATATGTGGCGTTCGCCGAAGTTCTGCTGAAAAAAGCGAAAATACAGACCGGCATCGTTATTGATTGCAGCCACGCGAATTCAGAAAAGGATTTTCATCAGCAGCGAAATGTCCTTTTGGATGTCGCCGAACAGCTCAAAAAAGGAACAAATATAATTTCCGGCGTAATGCTCGAAAGTTTTCTCGTCGAAGGCTGCCAGAAGCCCGCAAAGGCTGAAAATCTCATTTACGGCAAATCGCTTACCGACGGCTGTATCGGCTGGAAAGAAACCGAAGAACTGATAAACATTTTCGCCGACGCGGTGAAAGGATAAATTAGATTTGTAGGGTGGGCTCTTAGCCCACGCGGTTCTGTTTTTTTAAAGGATTTATAAATGTCAGATGAAGCAAAAACAACGAAGCATACGACCGCAGAATCGGTGGCCAACACGTTTGAATGGCTCATAACGGCTTTCATTCTGGCGTTTGTATTCAGAGCCTTTGTACTGGAGGCCTTTCGCATTCCCACAGGCAGTATGGCTGATACCCTGATGGGCGACCACTTTCAAGTCTGCTGCACAGAATGCGGATACCGCTACGAATATAACTTCAATCCGTACATAGCGAAAAATTATAAAACAGCCGCCGGCGACTACAGACTTATGCCATCGCCGAGATGCCCAAGCTGCGGATATTATGAAAACCCCAACACTCTCGTTCCAAAATCCAACGGCGACAGGATACTCGTATTTAAATGCCTCTATCAGTTCGTCGAGCCGAAGAGATGGGACGTAATCGTTTTTAAATGCCCGACCGAACCCGGCACAAATTACATCAAAAGACTCATCGGCAAACCAGGCGAAACCGTTGAAATCATCGACGGCGATATTTACATCGACGATGTCTTGCAGAGAAAGCCCGACAAAGTGCAGAATGAAATGTGGATGTGCGTCTATAACAACGATTATCAGCCTGTTCGCAAGATGGAAAACAGATTCAACAATCACAGTTGGCATCAGCCGTTCACAAACGACATTGATTCGCAGTGGAAATACAGCCCGGCAGAGCCGACAAAATTCACGCTTGCCGGTTCGGCTGGAAAAACAAATATAATGTTTTACGACACTGCCAAGGGCAACGATTTCAGAGCCGTGTATGGTTACGGCGACCCGCGATACTATGAAAATATACCGTATTGCAGCGATTTGATGATGAACTATTACGCGAAGTTCGACGCCGACCAAAGCTCCGTCGGGATAGGTCTTTCAAAATACCAGACGCTTTACAAGGCGTATGTGGACGGCACGGGATTGATGATTATTGAAAAGGTTGACGCGACAGGCAGGACAACCGAACTTACCAGGGGCGAAACCCTGCTGCCTGCCGAAGGCAAATCGTTTTTTGTGAAATTCGCGAACGTTGACCATCAGCTTGTCTTTGAAGTTGAAGACACAAAGCTCGTTTATGATATGGGTACAAACAGAGACGATGCTGGCCAACGAATGGCTGAAATCTCGCCAAAGGCTCTGATTTTCGGAACTGGCAGTCTGACGCTGAATAATGTGGCGTTGTATCGCGACATAAATTATTTGAGTATCAGGCCGGACAATCGCCAACCCGTTGACCGCGCAGGCGAGGGAAACCCGTTCACGCTCGGCGAGAACGAATTTTTCGCGATGGGCGACAACAGTCCCGACAGCGCGGATTCAAGGCTTTGGTCGATTGAGGGTATCGGCAACAACGGCAAAAGTTATAGAATGGGCATAGTTCCGCGTGATTATCTGGTGGGCAAAGCCTTCTTTGTTTATTGGCCGAGCAGTTTTCGGCTGGAAAAGCCTAAACTCGGAATAGTGCCTGACATCGGCAGAATGAGATTTATCTACGGCGGAAAAAACTAACGTTTAGCCCTGCCATCACTATGGCAGGGTTCGCGTCATTCCGAGCGCAGTCGAGGAATCTATTTAAAATTCCATCGGCACCGCCGATTCCATTGTCATTGCGAGGCCGCTTCGGCCGCGGCAATCTCTTTTTTTGTCATTCCCGCGCAGGCGGAAATCTATACTTTTCAAATTTCAAATTTGAACTTTAAAATTCTTTTCAGACACAGATTAACTCCTCGGATTTTACTCTGATGGACATTGAAATATGAAAAACGTCTGCCCGATGCGGATATTGGAAACGGCAAATAAATCCTGTCCCAGTTTTTCACAAACTTTTAATTATAATTAAAAAACCAAATTGGAGGGTCAGTCCATTTGAGTTTTTTAAACCACTCTTTATTTGCGAACTCCCCAAAAAAATTATTTAAAAGAAAATAATTATTGTTATATGCCAAATTGCCATGCTCATTTGCCAGTTCTAACCATTTTCTACAGCCATCTTCATCTTTTCTGAGTGCACATACGCAAGCCATATTGAATGCATATTTAACATCATCTTTTTTTACCAATTGAGATAGCATTTGTTCTGCTAAAGAAAGCATTTCGTTTTTTTTATTTGGGTCGCTACTATGTCCAGCAACAACGATTGCAGAAACCTGACAAACACCCATAGCTGTAGTATTATTAGGATCCTTTTCTGGACACTGTAGCATAGTTACCGGCATTATATAATTCCAATCCTGTCATTGTGAAGCATTGTTATAGTTCGTAAACGGCCTTGAGCCTGCTCGTCACGCT
>MHXU01000005.1 GCA_001824555.1 Planctomycetes bacterium GWC2_45_44 | reverse complement strand
CAAACGGAAAACCATGTTATTGTTGTCCTGCCAAAATTGGAGGTATTGGTCGTATGCCTGCCGGGTATAGTCAAAAAACAATAACCCATCTACATGGTGATCCTTTAACATACCCAGTTGTTTGGGCATCTTGGAATATTCACGCTCAATCACCAATGGGATTGCATGATAACCCCTCTCTGCGCATGCCATTGATACTAAATCAAAGTAGGTTGATATTGGGTGGTGTTCAAGAAAGCTCGGTATGACTACGCCGACATTGAATGTTTTGCCGGTTCTTAACCGCCGAGCCGATAAATTGGGACGATAGCCCATTTTCTCGGCCACGTTGCGGATTTCGTTCATTTTACCTTCTGATATGCTCTTTTTACATACAGGACTCAAGGCCGCGGAAACCGTTGATACCGCCACGCCGCTTCGCCGTGCAATTTGTAGTAATGTTACGCCCAAACTAAAAACTCCTTAACCTGCCTACGCAATAGTCAAACATCATCCCCAAGTATAAGGGGAACGTTTTCCAAATGCAAGCATTTTTTTAATTTTTTTATATTTTTTTATTTATGAGACGCTGAAGGCGGACTTCGAGAGGTGTATTTTTTCGCTTTTGACGCATATTTACTTTGTATTAAAGCACTTACAAAACTCAACATTACATCTCATTTTTTTATGTCTTTTGAAAATTAAATATGAATTGACAAAAACCAAACTTTAACATACTATATTTTAGGAAAAGGATTCCGCAAGACGTAAAGATGGATGTGTTTGCAACATAATAGAAGCGGACAAGAAATGTTGATGATAACGCTTATTCAACAGGAGTAAAAAAGTGACGGGACGCAATTTCAGCTATATTGATGGAATCATTGTAATTGTGTATCTTTTGGTTACGGGCATTATTTCCTATGTCATAGGCCGCCGACAAAAAAACAAAGAGGCCTATCTTATGGCGGACAGAAAAATGCACTGGTTTCCTGTGGCATTATCGTCTGTGGCCGCAGGATTTAGTGCTATAAGCATTTTGGGTGCACCGGGTTTTGTGATGGCCGAAGACATGCGATATTTACCATCTCTCTTTACGGGTATTATCAGCATACCGGTTGTTTATTATATTGTAATCCCTTTCCTTTACAAACTCAAGATGGTTTCAGTTTATGAATATCTTGAAATACGTTTTTCTACGGGACTTCGGTTATTCGCGAGCGTCCTTTTCATGTTGACAAAACTTGGCTATCTGGCGATGATAGTGTTCACGCCTTGCTTGGCCATTTCCGCAGCGACAGGAGTCAATTTAGGATTACTCATCATACTTTTTGGGCTTACAACTACCGCCTTCACTGTTGTCGGCGGTTTGGAGGGAATTATTTGGACTGAACTGGTTCAATATTTTGTTCTGATAGCGGGGATTGTCGCAGTGGTTATTTTCTTCCTGTTCGCCCCAACTGCGGGACATGTCTCACAGTACTGGAACATTGCTTCACAGGCGGGTAAAACCAAAATGTTTGACTTTTCATTTGCATTAAATAATCTGTCAATCTGGGTTATGATTCTGTCTACAACATTAATGGGCATAGCCGGTGTGTGCAGCGACCAGACGAGTATTCAGCGATTTTTTGCAGCCAGGTCCATAAAACATGCGATACATGGATATATTTTCTCTCTCATTTTCGGTACGCCGGTTGTCATTATTCTTTATTTTATTGGTGCATGGATGTTCGGATTCTTTCACAGTGAACAGGTTCTGCCCGCCGGGCTTGCAGGTCAACCAGACCGAATTTTCCCGTATTTTATCGCCAAGTACCTGCCTGTTGGTGTTACCGGAATGATGCTGGCGGTAATCGTCGGTTCTGGAATTTCAACAGTCAGTGCAGTATTGCATTCGTTGAATTCATTGTTTATGGTGGATTTTTACGAGCGTTTCACCTCAAACAAGGAAAAAGGCCGCCATTATGTAATAGTGAGCCGCTGGGTGAATTTTGGATGGGGAGTTGTTGGCATAATCATCGCTTTTTATGTAATGAAATTGGGAAATTCCATTCTTGAAGTAACCGCGATTGTTGGAAGCCTGTTTGCTGGCCCGCTTGGCGGCATTTATTTTCTGGGTATTTTTACAAAGAGAGCAAATAATTTTGGCGCTATTTTTGGCGGTATCATCGGTCTTATTGTTACAATAGGCACTTTCCTGCTAAACAAATTCGGCATAAAGGAATTTAATTTTATGTGGTATGGCGTATTTGGGATTACGACGACGTTTTTTGTGGGGTATTTATGCAGCCTTTTTTTTGGATCTTCGTCAAAGAAATCCGGCCTGCAGGCACCCGCTGCCGTTGCCATACCCAATCACAGCCCAGATTTAATATAAACTTAAAGCAGATAAATTGTAAGTCCATCATTCAAAAGGAGCGGCACAATTGAATAAAAACGTAAAATTACAGAAAATTGATAATAAGCTTTCAATCACCAATGAACACTCCGGAGTTGTTCTGGAACAAACAGAGAGCGGTATGCATCTGGTGGAACTTGCGGCAGCGGGAGGCAAAAATTATCTTAGATGCCCCACCCCATTGTGGGCGATAGAAATGACCAACAGAGAAAAGAAGCATGCCAATCTGAAACAGGCCGGTATAACGCCTGCCATTGCGGAGGATGGCAACCAGGTCAGATTAACATTCTCAAAAGTTCCAATATTCGAAACACAGGAATCCGCAGATGTGTCGGTAACTTTTACTTTTAACGACTCGGCACAAATCGAGTGGAGACTGTCTGTTTCGCATATTCCGGCAAACTGGTCGGTGCTGCGTGTTAGTTTTCCAACGATGGACCTGGCAGTAGAACAATCCGATGATTACACGTTTGTGGTTCCCGCAGATCGAGGGATAGCTTATAAGAACCCTTTGAAAACAATTCCAACAGGTGGAATCATTGAAAAGAAACAAATAAGGCATCGTCCATATCCGGGCGGAATTTCAATGCAATTACTGGCATTGCAAAGGCCAAACGATATGCTGTATTTTGCCGCACATGACCCTGTCCCGCATTTAAAAACTTTTTTCTTTGAACCAAACATCAAAGATTCTCTGATTCATCTGCATCCTTATGCTGATACCGAAATTAAATATGGTAGCGATTACAATTCTTTTCCATGGATTACGGCCTGTACCAAAGGTGATTGGTACGATGCTGCACAGATATATCGAAAGTTTGCGTTGACAGCGTCATGGACACAGAGAGGCCCATTGGAGGAAGGAAATAAAACACCATTCTGGTACCAGAATACGCCAATAATAAGCTTAAGATTACATCGTGGGGTGGGATATGAAGTTAAAGACCTGATACAAGAAAAGGAATTTTTTAATGTTCCGATGGTTAGCCATTACTATATGTGGCACAAAAATGCATTTGATGCAGGTAATCCTTTCTTTTTCCCGACAGTTCCCGATTTTCGCAAAGTTGTTGCCGAACTGAAAGAAAAACAAATCTATGTTATGCCATATGTAAATCCTTACTCCGCCGATACAACCCTTCCTGAATGGGAGCATGGACTTAAAGACTCCGCGATGCAAATGACTGAAAAAGGAGACCTTTCTCTTTTAACATGGAGTCAGGGAAAGCCTTTTGCGGGAATGTGTCCTGGAGCGCCATTATGGAGAAGAATTACAAATCTGCTGGCTATGCGAATGTTTGAAATGGGTGTCAAGGCGTTATACTTTGACGAGGTTCCGGTCAGTTCTCCGCGGCCATGTTATAATCCTAACCATAACCATGTTCCCGGCGGGGGGCCCTCCTATTTTCAATCGTACCATTCGTATTTTAAAGAAGTGCGTGATGAAGCCAGCGATTTTTGTAAAGACCTGATAATGACCGGCGAAGGCAACGGCGAACCATATATGCTCTATCTGGATGCTTTTTTAATCGGAAACAGTAACGACCCGCAGGCAGTTCCGCTTTTTGAAGCCATTTATCATGACTATATGATGGGATTCGGCAGATACACTTTTACGCCGGAATTGACAAATCCTAAATTCGCAGGCGCAATTCTTTCCAAATATGCGCAACAGTTTACCTGGGGTTCACAGTTTGGCTGGTCGAACCCCCCCCTTATCGCGATAATGCAAAAGGACCCCGCAACCGCCAAATTCATTAAACACCTTGCCCATGTCTGGATTAATAATGCCGACTACCTGGCACGCGGCAAAATGCTTCGCCCTATGGATTTATCGGGACAACTTAAGCCAATCAAGCGAAGATGGGCTATGGCATGGAACGATGATAAGGGAACTGAAGTTGAATTGATGCCGGTATTAAATTCTATTTGGCAAATAAACGATGGGTCTGTTGCGATAGTCTTAGTAAATATAACTGAAAACCCAATAGATATTAAAGTGAAACTGCCCACTCCGCAGCAGTTGCTTGCTAAAATGATGAGCGAGGGAGCCAGCGAAGAGACGACCAAAAAATTAAATTCTCCCGAATTTTATCCGCTGCCTGAAAACACTATTGGTATGCTGTGCCGGCAGGATGATGATGAAAAACAAATCACATCCATCTGTGATGGAGATTCTGAAAACGGCTTCAATGTCCAGGTACCGGCGTTTAAATGCGTCGTTATCGTGGTCGGCAGTGAAAAGAAATACGGCGTTCACAACTAAGCTATAAATAATTTTAAATAAAAAAACAAATGGAAGCAAACTTTTAAAGTATTTGTAATGCTAATAGCAGTAGCTTGTTTTTCAGCAGGCTGCAATGCTGTTAAGAAAGAGACAAGCAAGCATATACCGTGTTAATGGGAAATTCCAGTTTGGAAGAAAATTATTATGAAGGGAAAAATAGTTTTATCAACTGTGGTTATGTGTTGGCTGGGTTTTTCTGTCCAGGGGACACAAAAACCTGCGGATTTGTTTCCATATCAGTATGAGGCAAATATGATTCCAAACGCTGATAGTCCTGCTTTACCAAGTTTTATTAGTAAATCATCTGATATTGAAATCCACCAATGGATTGAGCCTAATCAGTCATCTGGAATTGATTCTTCCCCCCCTGACATGGTGGGTATGGCCCGATGGGCTATGCATTATCTGGTTTGTAATCCGCAAAAGTCGCGTGGTTACGAATGCCGTTTTGCTATTTCTCCACTAAACTTTCCGCCAGCACTCGGTGATAATCAATATGATGATATTGCCATAGGAGATACAGAAAGCCGTATGGAGATTGCATATATTTATATGCGAGAAATATCAAAGATAGATGTTGGTAATGCCGTCGAAGACACCATTCGCAAAAGATTGATTTCGTATTTGAAAGATGATGGGCTTTGCTGGTGCTTGCCCAGGTGTACAGGCAGTCATTCAACTGAACAAACTGCAATGAGCTGGACAACGTCCCACCTGCTTATTTCAACTCTGGAACGATACCAGCGAACAGGAAATAAAGAACTGCTTAAACTTGCTCGTAAGATGGTTGATGGTTTAAAATCCAAAGCCAGCTATAAAGGTTCAATGGCATATTTTGAAGGTGGGATGGCTCCGTGGAAAGATGGCAAATGGTTCGAAGAATGCAATTGTCATTATCCAATGCTTACGGGATTGGTTCTTTATTGGAAGACAACCGGCGAAAATGATGTTTTGGATTTCATACAGGCGATGGCTGAAGGTACAATTAGTGGGCTACAACCGAACCTCGGCAGAAATAAAGTTCTCATCGACGGCAGCCATTGTTCCAGCAATGGACATCTTACCATGAGAGGTTTGGTAGGTATAGCACAAATTGGACAACTTACCGGAAACGCCAGATACATAGAATTCGTTCGAAGGACATATGAGTTTAATCGCGCCACTGGAACGGATTGGGGATGGTATCCGGAAAATATTTTTGAACGTGATAGGCGTTACTATTCCGAGACTTGTTTTGCTGCAGATATGACCGAGGCCGCTGTTGCCCTCGCAAATTTCGGCTATCCTGAATACTGGGACCATATAGAACGAACAATAAAGAATTATCTGCGTGAAAGCCAGTTCTTTGTTACGCCTGAATTTCGTGCAATGTATGAAAAAGTTCATCCTGAACTAAGTAAAGAGCATGTCGATACCGCGATGAATTTACTGAAAAAATTTGAAGGCGGATTTCTCGCTCGCCAAACTCCCAACGACTGGGTTTACACCAGAAATGGTAAATTGCAAATGTCCATGATGGGCTGTTGTCCTCCGGAGGGTATGAGGGCGCTTTATTTCGCCTGGGCTAATACTGTTGTTGATAAGGGAGAAAATGTGTTCGTGAATATGTCGCTTGATCGTGACTGTAACTCCTGTGAGGTTAAAACATTCACTCCTAAACAAGGGAGGCTTGAAGTATATGCTCGTAAAAATGCGACGTTTCATTTGCGTCCGCCTGCCTGGGCGCCACAGAAGAGTATTCAAGTGTATGTTAATGATAATAAAGTTATGGAGCCTGATTGGTCCGGCCAGTATATCCGCTTTAGAAATATAAAACCAAGTGACAGGCTCCGCATGGATTATCAAATGCCTGAATTTACTCAACGCGTACCAGTTGGGTATGATGGGTCGGAAGACATCTACTTTGTACACTGGATCGGAAATGATATAATCGGAATCTCCCCGGAAGGCAAATATCTGCCGATATTTAAAAAATATCGGCAATCTCTTCCACAGTTAAGCGAACCGGTAAAATGGGAATTAACTGGGATAATTATCGCCGATTTTAACAATGTTATGTCCGAAATTGACTGGAGGCCGGATTAATTAAATTAACTTTAGAAAGCCAGTTTATTGTGACTAAGATTAGTTGGAAAGTCGAAGTTCCTCTGCCATCGTAGTTACAATGTGCCGCTATTAGGGAGCAACTAAATGAGACCCAGTGATACACTTTACCGGCTTATAGAAACCGGGAAACATTTTTGTTATTTACAAGGAAAGACCAGATGAAAACAAACTTCAAAACTCTTTTAATGTTAATGGTAATAGCTTGTTTTTCAGCAGGCTGTAATGCTGTTGAAAAAAAAACAACCATTGCCAAACCAAAAGACCCTGTTATCGTAAGAGCGGATGTTGTAAACGATGCCAAGCCGGGCTTGACCCCCATTGTTGCACATGCCGTCAATGGCGACCTCATTGTAAGCTGGGACACGGGAAAAGGCGATGTTATGCCGGGAGGGACAATTCAATTTGCGAGATCTTCTGATTCAGGCAAAACGTGGTCAAAACCATATATGACAATGAAACGTGATAATCCGTTAATCGGTTTTTCTGCATGCCTGTATAACCTGCCTGACGGCAACTGGACTTCCGGAAGAATGCTGCTCTACACGTTGGAGGCCACATGGCAGGGTGAGCCGAATCAATTGAACCCTAACTGGGCAAGCTTAGTCGGCAGCAGAAAATTCGATAGCTATTATTCTTTCAGTGTGGATGATGGCCGTACATTCTCTGAAAAAAAACTTCTTAGCGATCCCGTTAAACGCAGCGATTTTGCGCAGGGCAATATTGTAGAATTACCGAACGGTGATTTGATTTGGCCATGGGGGTATTGGGGTTCCGAACCGTTGAACGGCTTCAGACGCAGTACCGATGGCGGTCTTAACTGGGAACCTGTCGTTCGTGCATGGCAGGATCCGCCTCCGGGATATGACAAGCCATTGGCTTTCAACGAAACTGCCGCAGCGGTTTGTAAAGACGGCACAATAGTAGCTGTCGCACGAGTTGACGGCACGCCTGACAACGATAAAAGATTTTGGCAAATAAAATCACATGATAATGGCAAAACATGGACAACACCTCGACAGATTGAGATTGTAGGCGGTTCTCCTGCTATGTATTGCACTCCCAAAGGCCAATTATGGCTGGCTTATCGCGATGGAGGTGTCGGTCCAGGTCTTGGCCTGGCAGTTAGCGATGACAACGGCGAAACATGGCGATTCCTTTATCATCTCAAAGACCCTAAAGGTGAACACGAGAAACTTTACGGCCATATTCGTTATACCGACGAAGATAGAAAAAAAACATGGCGACCGGCGGAAGGAATGGTCGGCTATCCATGCTTTGCCAAACTCTCCAATACCGAAGTATATGTTGTATACCACGCACACAACAGGGCGGAAATGAGCAAACGATTCCCGGAAGTCCCATTTTACATCGCCGGTAATCTTCTGCGAATACCAAAGTAACCATCCGGATATTTACCGATGAAAAGAACTATTGCTGCAATAGCCATAATAATAGGAGTAAACGTTGGCATGGAAATTTCGTATGCCGGACGACCTGATGCAGTTCAGCATTTTGTAATTACTGAAGGGCTGTCCTTGCCGGGAGGCAGAGGAGGCCATGTGGCAGCCATCCTCGACGGACATGTGTTTGTCGCCGGCGGTACGGACTGGAGCAGCGACCATACCACAAAGTCATGGTTGCAAGATTCAATGGTTCTCATTAAAGATTCATGGCAAACAGGCCCGGCGTTGCCTCATCCGGTTGCATATAGTATGTTTGCCAGTGACAAAACCGGGATATATTTGGCCGGAGGAATCAATGATGCAAATAAACTAAGCTCTGTTTATCATTTAGATAATTATAATAAAAACTCATCATGGCAAACTCTGCCTTCACTTCCTTTGGCGGTAACTTCCGGTGCTGGAGCATTGTTAAATGGCAAACTCTATGTAACCTGTGGCTGGGTTTATCCCGATGATATCACCAATCAAATGTGGTCGCTTGACGTTACAAATCCAAAGGCAAAATGGAAAGTATGCCAAAATGTGCCCGGTCCCAAACGAGCCTTTCCCGCAATGGTGGCCTGTGGCAAATCTCTGTATTTATTCGGCGGTATGTCCCCTGACCCCAATAGCAATTCTTTGGGTGTAATGCAGGATGCCTACCGATATAATCCAGACAAAGATTTATGGTTGCGTCTTAAAGACATGCCCTGTCCCGGCTATGCGTGGTCAGGCAGTTCAATTGACAAAAACCATATTATACTGACCGGCAAAGCCGATGGCAAAATTAACAAGGATATCTATCTCATAGATGTGAGAGATATGACAGCGCAAAAGATTGGCGAAACTATT
>MHXU01000004.1 GCA_001824555.1 Planctomycetes bacterium GWC2_45_44 | reverse complement strand
GCCGACAGCGACCTGTGCAACAAATTATACAGCATCGGCAAAATTCTGCTTCCGCTGCCGGCCAGCCTTGTCGCGCATAATGACATTTTGGATAATTTAAAGAAATCCAATTTTGAAAAACTCGAACAGGACGTTGCTCTTTATCGTGGCAAATGGGGCAAATACTACGTCGATGAAAACAATCGCCCCAACAGACTTGTCTGGCAAAAAGAATTTGTTGCCGATTATATTCCGCAAATCACCGACCAGACGACGCTGACAGCCGTAAATTCGTACTGGCAGGGGCTCTCATTCTTCCAGAGAAATATGTATTCGCAGGCAAAAGAGCAGTTCGCCGAGGCGATAAATGACGGATTGTCCGACCCAAAAGTTCACGATTATCTGAACAAATGCGCCAGCGTAAAAAATAAAAGCAAAAATATCTCCGGCATCGTTTTCAGTAAAGACCGCGCTCTGCAACTCGACGCGGCCATACGTTCGTTTCATAATTGCTGTAAGGACAGGATAAAATTACAGGTTCTCTACAAAGCCTCAAATCAGCTTTATAAATCGCAGTATGAAAAGTTAAAAACACGGTTTAATGACGTTATATTTGTAGAGCAGGGCGATTTTAAGAATGATTGCCTGCGGCTGCTGAACGGCTCGGAATATGTTTTATTCGCTGTCGATGACAATATATTTGTGTCTGATTTCAGCGTTGAAAAAATAGCGGATGTTCTCTATGCGCAAAACGATTGCCTTGGTTTTTCGCTGCGGCTCGGCAAAAATACGACATATTGTTATTCCAAAAACGCTCCGCAGAAGCTGCCGGCGTTCGAGCGGATTGAAACAGGCGTATTAAAATATGACTGGACGGAGGCTCAACTCGATTTCAATTATCCGCTGGAGGTTTCAAGTTCGATATACAAGGTCAGAGATATTCTGCCGCTGATTGAGCAGTTGCGGTTTGACAACCCAAATGAACTCGAAGGCCTTATGGCTCTAAACGCCAAAATATATATTCCAGCGGGGAAAAATTTATTATGTTTTGAAAAATCTAAAACTTTCTGCAATCCGCTGAATATGGTGCAGACGGCAATCCCTAATCGGGCATCCGACAGGAAAGATTACAGTCCATTGGCCCTTGCGGAACTGTTTGAAAAAGGTATGGCGATTGATATTGGCCGATATTTTGGCTTCGTTCCGAATGCCTGCCATCAGGAAGTGGAATTGTATTTAAAAAAATCCAGTTGCCTGTCAAAAACGCCGGCGGTTTCTGTCGAAATGGTCGCTTATAACGCCGAGCAATATATCGCACAGGCAATCGAGTCGGTTCTGCGGCAGAGTTTCGCCGATTTTGAATTGCTTATTGTTGACGATGGCAGCGATGACAAAACCGAATGTATCGTTAAAAGTTTCGGCGATGCGCGAATAAGATATATCAGGCAAGACCACAAAGGCCTTGCCGCGGGGCGTAATCTTGCCGTAACTTCGGCTGCGGGAAAATATATCGTATGCGTTGACTCCGATGATTTTATCGCGGTGGATTATCTGCGTAATATTTTTGAATACGCCGAGAATAATCCCGGCTTCGATTATTATTATCCCGCCAAACTTACGCTTGTTGATGGGCAGGGCGGTTTAATCGGCGGCGACTGGGAGTATAATGATTTCCCCGACAGCCGGATTTTGCCTGCCGTTTTGTTTGCAAACGGCTTTTCGCCGATACCGATTGTCGGCAGTCTTATAACAAAGGCTATGTTTGAAAGAATCGGCCTGTATGAAGACTGCGGTATATTCGAGGATTTTGTTTTCCTCTGCAAAAACGCTCTTAAAATGAAATTCAACAGATTTCAGTCCAACCCCGCGTATTTCTACAGAAGGCTGCCGCAAAGCGCATCGCAAAAATCCGAAATCAGAGACAAAACTATTTCGAATATGTTGAATCAGATGATAGCGATGTATCCGCCCGAAGTTATTTGTCCGCAATTGGTAAATATTTCAGACCCGTCTGCGGTCAAAATACAGTACTACAAATACGTCTCCGATATTTTTTACAGGCACGCGGCCGGTTTTCATTTCGTAAAATTCGGTCAGTACTTCCGCCGATTCGGAGATTTTTATAAAGGAAAATTTTTGGCTGCGCAAAGTCGCCTCTGTGTCGAGCCGCGTTCATTGGCCGGCAGAGTTTAATTTTGAAAGGATTTTAAAATGTCAACCATTCAGCTTTCCGGGCTGCAAAGCGGCATAGATACGCAATCGATTATATCGCAGCTTGTGGCTGTCGAGAAGAGAAGACTTACGATGTATCAGAATAAGCAAACCACCCTTGAGGAAAAGCAGACCGCTCTGGGCGAAGTCAAAACCAAAACCAACAGCCTTCTAACTGCGATAAAAGATTTGTCTAATGCCGGCGAGATGCGGACTTACAAGACATCATCGAGCGATAGCGATATAGTTACAGCCAAAGCCACCAGCGATGCGTATGAGGGCAGCCATACTATTGTTATTAATCAGCTCGCGAACTCCGAGCGGTGGGTTTCGTCAACCGGCCAGACAAACTCCGAGGATTGCGTCGGGGAAGGAACTTTTATATATTCGTACAATAATCAGGAAACATCCGTTACGACAGGCGCAACAACCACGCTTGATGGTTTGGTAACGCTAATCAACAATGACGCGAATAATCCCGGCGTAACGGCGAGTCTGCTTAGCTATGGCGGAGTTTATCATTTGATACTTAATGGCAACGACGCGGGAGCCGACAATAAAATATCCATAAACGCCAGCAGTACCGAGGTCTGGGAATCAGGCAGTATGCTTACAATAGACAGCGAAAATGCGGCCGAATCAGCCACGCTGATTAGCCTTGACCAGTTCGCAGGTTCGCTTAGCGGAACGGAAACCATCACAATTTCCGGCACCAATCACAATGGAGGTGCGATTACGCCAAATACGTTTAACTTCACAGGCAGCACGAAAATTTCCACTCTGATTTCAGAAATCAATGAGGCGTTTGACGGCGTGGCGGTCGCGCGATTTGAAAACGGACAAATAATACTTACGGATACCACCTGCGGCACAAGCGGCCTTTCGGTAAATCTGGCCTATAATCCAAATGGCTCATCCGCGACGCTTAGTCTGCCGGCAATGGCTGTTTCCGTCGAGGGCGGTGCCGTTACCGCGGACCTCGACAATTTTTCTCCATCGGATTTCACCAGGACACAGCAGGCTCTCGACAGTCAGATAAGAGTTGACGGTTATCCGCCCGAAGGCAACTGGCTTGAGCGTAATACAAATACAATTTCTGACGCGATTGACGGCGTTACTCTGAATTTACAGGATGTAACCGACCCCGCCGGCGATGGCGAAAGAATTACACTCACACGCGATACAGACGACCTCGAAACAAAAGTGGGTACGTTTGTTTCAAGGTATAATGAGTTGATAACGCTGATAAAAAAAGATACCGATTATGATAGTGATACCAAAACCGCAGGCGTTCTGATATCCGATTACACCGTTGCGAGTATTCAGCAGCAGGTGCGTCTGCCGCTATTGACGCAGGCCGGCGGATTTGTTCAGGGTGTAGATTCGTATTTGTCCGCTCTTAATATTGGTTTTTCTATAGACAGCGATGGAACGCTTGAATTTGACTCTGATAAGTTTTCAGATGCGGTTAGCGATGATTATCTTGGAGTGCTGTCTGTTCTTGGAGCGCAGAAAACAGGTTCTACCGATAGCAGAGCAATAAGTTTTTATGGCTCCAGCAACGACAATACTGCCGCGGGACAATACGATGTCGAGGTTGTCGTTTCCGCAGGGGCGATTACCATCGCAAAAATAAAACTTTCGACCGAATCCATCTGGCGGGATATGACGATTGACGGCAATATTATCACCGGCATAAGCACCTTCGACGACAACGGCGACCCGGATTATGCCGAGCATTCATTGCAGCTTAGCGTTAATTTGGCTGTCGATGGCGCTTATACTGCCGCTGTCAACATCAAACAGGGATTTGCAGGAGCGATGGAGGATACGCTTGATAAAATACTCGACAGCACATCAGGCTCTCTGACAATCGACAAAAATTCCGTCGGCGACCAGATTGAAGCGATAAAAGAAAAAATCACGGATGAAGAGGACAGGCTTACAACGTATCAGGAAAGGCTCGTCGCCAAATACGCCAGACTTGAGGCGACTCTGGCGTTATTGCAGCAGCAAATGTCCGCACTGACAGGCAGTTCATCATCATCTTCTTAGAGTATTTGCCGGCAAAATTTCTACCGACTGCGACTATTAGCTACTGGCTGCTATCTATTATTTCAAGCAGCGCAGCGTCGATATCGAGACAGGTTGCCTTGCCGAGAATATCAACCTGAAGGATAAGCCGGGTTTTGCTCTGGTCTTCTGCGACGAATCCCTCTATTCCCATAAGAGGCCCCGCAACGACTTTGCATCGCTGGCCTGCCTTAATATAGTTATGCGGTGCGAGTTCCGCACCGTTAGTTAGGGCTTTTTCAATAGGCAAAAGTTCCTCTACGATATGCCGCTGGTCATTGATATGAAGTATTTGTGCCACACGGTTGGTTTTGAGGACTTCGAGCCGAGCGTTTTCATCGCCGCAGAAAAAAACATAACCGCTGAACAGCGGCAGCATCGAACGCATAATCCTTCGACTCTTGCGATAGACTTTTTCAGTCATTGGGAGAAAGTAGCTGATGTTTTTTTTCTGCATTTGCCAGGCGAGAGCTTTTTCGTTTCTGCTTTTGGTATGCGCAATCCACCATACGCCGGTGAAGTCTTTAATACTCGACTCGGCAGGCCAAATCATCGGAGGATTTTCACTAAGTTTCAGCATAGGTTTTTTTAGGATGTTAAAATGTCGCCGACAGGCAAACCGTTTCAGAATCAAAAATAAATTCACCATTAAATTCGGCAGGCAGCAGCAATGTCTGCCCGATTGTAAAATCGACCGCGTCGCCATCAGCGGACGTGATTTTTCCGCTGCCACTGATAATCATAATCACTTTTACATTTCCCGCCGCGATTTTCGCCGAGCCGCCCGCTTTTGCGGCAAGTTTATCGACTTTAAATAAATCGCAATCAACTAATCTGTCGGCATCTTTTACGGTTAGGACTTTTGGATTCTGATTAAAATTAATGCTTTCGAGAGCTTCTGTGATATGCAGTTGACGAGGTTTGCCGTTTTGCAGTCTGTTCCAGTCAAACACGCGGTATGTCGTGTCGGAGGGCGTTTGAATTTCAGCAATCAAATTTCCCGCTCCGATAGCGTGAACTGTGCCTGCGGGCAGGAAATGACACTGGCCTTTTTTAACCGGAACTTTATTCAAAAGTTCCTCGCAACTGCCGGCTTTGATTGCCTTTTCAAACATCTGCTTTGTCGTGCCGGGCTTCAATCCCTTATAAATGCAGGCATTCGGCTCGCAATTGACGATATACCAGCACTCTGTTTTTGCTCTGGCGTTCGGAAGTTTCTTAGCGGCCTCGCTGTCCGGGTGAACCTGAACGCTTAAACAATCGTTAGCGTCGATAAACTTTATCAGAAGACCGAACGGCGGCTGATAACTTTTCTGGCCGAGGGACTGCTGCGGATATTTTTGCAGAACTTCGCCGATGGTCCTGCCGGCAAATTCGCCGTTTTCTATAATTGATTTATCATTGGGTAAATCGACTAATTCCCAGCTTTCGCCGATTTTTTTATCTGCGGGAAAATCTTTATTCAAAAGATTTCGCAGTTTACTTCCGCCCCAGATAATTTCTTTGTAAATAGGTTTGAATTTTAACGGATAAAATTTCATTTCTGCTTTCTGAAATGAGATTGCTTCGCTTCGCTCGCAATGACAAGGTGTTGTGGATTATATAGTTATTTTCCGCCGAAATAATTTACGATTCCGCCTGCGATAGCGGTCGCGATTTTCTGCTGCATAGCTTTGTCCTTAAGCTGATTTGCTTCCCAGTAGTTCGACAGATACCCCATTTCTATCAGCACGGCGGGGCATTTGCTTAATTTCAGCACTCTGTAATCGGCTTCTTTTCTGCCCCTGCTTTGTATTCCGGTTTTTGTCATTTGGGTGTTGATGCAATCGGCTAATTTTATCTCCTGCCAGTCCGGCTGTCTGGCTACATACACGCTGAAACCGTTGATTGAGCTTGTCGCGCACGAATCGGCGTGAATGCTCACGAACATCGCGGCGTTATTTCGAGTTCCGATATTGGCGCGTTCTTCGAGTTCGATGAAAACATCGCTGCTTCGCGTCATTACCACTCTGAATCCCTGTTTTCGTAGCAGGTCTGTAATCGCCAGAGCGACATCGAGATTGACGGTTTTTTCATAAAAGCCGTTCGGGCTGATTGCGCCGGGGTCTTTGCCGCCGTGGCCTGCGTCAACTACGATTGTTTTGCCGCCTCCGCCTGTCCAGGGTGTTTCAACCGGCCGGGGAGTTGGAATCGGCGCAACCTGCGGTCGTATCTGGAAGGGAGTGCTGCCGGTAATCTCGGTTTTTATTTGAGCCAGCAGACTTGAGCGAACGTGCAGCATACCGTCGATTGTTTTGGTTTTGCCCAGCGTGCCGAAGTATTTATCGTTGAGATAAACATAGTCTTCTTTCGGGTAAATGCCGACCGTGTTTCCGCCGCCTGTGAAAATGACTTTTCTGTCGCTTATCTGCGAAACGGTCATTTCCAGCTTCCCGGCCAGATAATAGACGTTTATCATTTCTTCTTTCGCCAGACTTCCGGACGACGAGCGTTTTGACGACTGTTCGCAGCCGGCAAATCCCATAACCACGACCGCGGATAACAAGGCGTATAAAACTTTATTTTTCATAAAACATCCTGTAAAAAAATCCCTTTAAATAATTTCCTCATCGGAATCCTGTATATCCGGTTGTTTTTCAATTTTCAAAGTTAAGCCCAGATGTCTGCACGCCGAATCTGTAATCTCTCTGCCGCGTTTGGTTCTGCGAACAAAACCAATCTGCAATAAATAAGGCTCGACCACGTCTTCCAGCGTGTCTTTTTCTTCGCCGAGCGTTGCCGCAAGAGCTTCGATACCCGCAGGCCCTCCATTATATATATTCGCGATTGCCCGCAGAAACGACCTGTCAAGCTCGTCAAGCCCAAGCTCGTCGATTTGTTCCATCTTCAGAGCGGCAGAAACAATCGCATCTGTTAATTTTCCTTCGCCCTTTACCTGTGCGTAATCGCGAACCCTTTTCAAAAGTCTGTTTGCGATTCTCGGCGTGCCTCTGCTCCGCGATGCGATAAGTTCAAGCGTGCCGGGTGAGCAGACTAAATTAAGCAGTTTCGCCGAGCGGGTTAAAATTTTCGCAAGTTCGGCTGCACTGTAAAACTCTAAATGATACAGCATTCCGAATCTGCCTCGCAGCGGCGAACTAAGCAGACCGGCTCTCGTCGTCGCCCCGATTAGCGTAAATCGTTTCAGCGGAAAATTTATCGTCTTGGCGTGCATTCCGCTGTCAACGGTGAAATCCACTCTGAAATCTTCCATCGCAGGATAGATAAATTCCTCAACCGGCGTACTCAATCTGTGAATCTCGTCGATGAACAGAATATCGCCTGTGCTGACGTTGCTCAAAAGTCCCATCACATCGCCTTGCTTGACTAAAGCAGGGCCGGACGTTGTTTTTATTCTTGCGCCCATTTCGTTTGCAATTACGTGAGCCAGCGTGGTCTTGCCTAAGCCGGGCGGGCCATAAAACAAAATATGGTCTAAAGGTTCGCCGCGTTGTTTCGCTGCTGACATAGCGATAGTGAGTTTTTCCTTCACGTTTTCCTGACCGATACACTCGCCAAGAGCCGTCGGCCGCAGAGAAGTATTTAAAATATCTTCCTGCTCGTTCATCGATTCGGAATTTAATACTCTGTCAATCGCCATAATAAAAAAAGTTTCGGCCAAAGGCCGATTCCATAATTTTGATATTTAATTTTTTATTTTTAATTTTTCTTTTTACGCTTCAATTCCCTGTTTCAATCTATATACTAACGGCACAAGTTCTTCGGCTGATTTAATCTGCGGATGTTTTTTGCACGCCAATTTAATAAGTTCGGCCGCTTCGATTCTCTTTTCGCCCCAGGCGATAAGAATTTCCAGAGCCTCGAGCTGATGCGCCGACATCTCGCCTTCGTCGCTTGTGCGCGATGGTTCGGAGCCGACTGCAAACTGTACGAGTTTGCCTTTCAATTCCGCGATGATATGCTGCGCAAGTCTCTTGCCGATACCCGGCAGGGCGATTAGCGTTTTTTCATCGCCGTTTTCGACCGCCGCCGCTATCGTGCCAATCGGCAGGGCGAGCGATTTGAGACCTTTCTTAATGCCGATTCCGCCGACCGATGTGTAGCGTTTGAAAAAATCCTTCTCCGCCTGACAGAGAAACCCGACCATTTGCGGAATCAGATTTCCGCCTGCCATACTGCCCTCGTAATATTCAAGCGTGCAGAGCGTAACATCCTTGCCGATTCTGTCAGAAAGCAGACTCACCATATATCCGGGCAGCAGAATCTCATAGCAAATCTGCCCGACCTGAACCAAGCCGGTCTCACTGCCGAGAGAGACGAGTTTTCCGCTTATTTGCGCTATCATAATTTTCCGATACTACGATTTTTTTCCGCAGTAATCTATCAGCCTTGCTATCTCGCTCCTCAAATCCTTGCGGTGAACTATCATATCTATAAATCCGTGTTCCAAAAGGAATTCCGACCTCTGAAATCCTTCCGGCAGCTCAATTTTAATCGTCTGGTAAATCGTTCTCGGCCCGGCAAAACCAATTAACGCCTGGGGTTCAGCAATAATCACATCGCCGAGCATCGCGAAACTTGCCGTTACGCCGCCGGTCGTCGGGTCAGTCAAAACCGAGATGAACAATCCGCCGCTGTCGTCTAATTTAGCTAATGCTGCGCTGGTTTTAGCCATCTGTCCCAGCGAAACAACGCCTTCGTGCATTCTCGCGCCGCCCGATGCGCTGACCACTACTAATGGCAGCGATTCTTCAATAGCTTTTTCGGTGGCGGCAACCAATTTTTCGCCGACAACCGCGCCCATCGACCCGCCCAAAAAGTTAAAATCCATTACTGCCAGCATTACCGCTCGGCCTTTAATGAACGCTTTGCCGACTAAAATAGCCTCTTTCCCGAAAGCGGTTTTTTCAGCCGCCTTGGCTCTTTCCTTATATTTTGTGCCTTTATACGAGAAATCAAGCGGGTCTGCCGTTACCAAATTGGCCAAAATCTGCTCAAAAGTGCCTTCGTCAGCTAAGTATTTGATTCGGGCATCTGCGCTGACTCGGAAGTGATAATTGCACTGTGGACAAACGTCCATATTTTCGGTTACAGCCTTCTGAAAGAGCGTCTGCTCGCAGCCGGGGCATTTAACCCAAAGCCCCTTAGGCATTTCCTTTCGTGGCTTTAAACTAAAGCCGTCCCATTGTGATTTTGTACTTTTCGCCATAATAATGTGGGCGGATTCTACCACAAATTTAACAAAAATCGAGCAGTAAATTTTTTGATAAAATACACAAATTCTCGCTTGTTATGAATGCTTTTGGTATTATATCTCGTTATGGCAAAAGACGTTGGCAATTTATACCAAATCCTTGAAGGGTTATATGGCAAATATAACCACAAAAAGTTTATACCGCCCGACCCGCTGCAATTTGTATATCGCTATAACCGTAAGGCAGATATGGAGATAGCGGGATTTCTGGCTGCGATGTTCGCTTACGGCGCAGTCGAGCAAATCGAGAAATTTCTGGCCGCTTTGCTGGGCCAAATGGGGGACAAATGCGCAAGTTTTCTTCAAAATTTCTCAAAAAATGACAAAAAACTATTCGAAAATCTCAAATATCGCTTCAATACTACCGAAGATATTGTCAATTTGCTGTCAGTTTTGAAAAAAACTCTCAATAAATTCGGGAGTTTGGAAAACCTCTTTTTAGCAGGCTATAACAATTCAGATGAAAATATCATACCCGCAGCAGCGAAATTTATTCGGGCATTAACCCCCGCAAACAATAGTCCCGGCCTAAAATTTCTGCTCTCCGACCCTGCCAATGGCGGCACCTGCAAAAGGCTTTTCCTGTTCCTCCGCTGGATGATAAGGAATGATGAAGTTGACGCGGGTCTGTGGAAAACCATCGACAAATCGAAACTCGTCGCACCGGTCGATGTCCATATTGGAAGATTGAGCCGGATTTTGGGCTTGCACGATAAAAAGACAATCAATCTCAAAACCGCTTTGGAGATTACCGCAGGCTTGCGGAAAATAAATCCAGCCGACCCAATTAAGTATGATTTTGCGCTGTGCAGAATTGGGATTTTGGAAAACTGCACCGGCAGGAAAAATCCCTACTGCCCAAATTGCGAATTAGCGAAATTCTGTGTTTAGGTAAATTTTAGCCGAGTGTAAAAAAACCGCGTGGGCTAAGAGCCCACCCTACAAACTTTTTTGTGTATCAGTGTCTGGCTGCGGCAAGTACAAACGCAAAAACTTTATTTGCGCCTGCGTCTTTCAAAACTCTGGCGCATTCATTCAGAGTTGCCCCTGTCGTTTTTACGTCATCGACAAGACAAACATTTTTCCCGCTGAAATTATGATACCTGCGAACTGCAAACGCGTCTTTTATATTTTTGTGTCGTTCTGCGTCGGTGAGCCTTGCCTGTTGAGTTGTGTATCTAATGCGCACAAGGTCTGTATTGAATTTTGCCGCAGGCAGGCTGAAACTTTTGGCAATCAAAGCGGACTGATTGAAGCCGCGTTTAAACCGCCGTCGCCAGTGCAGCGGCACGGGAACAACAAAATCAATCGGCTCGGCAAAATTCGCGCGCTCGATTGTTCCCCTCGTCAAATCGGCAATAGGCTTTAATAGATTTGTTTTATCAGCCAGCTTGAAATTGATTATCAAGCTCCTCAACGGCTCCTGATAAACGCCTGTGCAGGCAATGGAATCAAAGTGAAAGGTCTGTTCCTGACAATCAGGGCAGCCGGTTGGCAATTTGGCGTATGCGCTTATCTCTTTTCCGCAGCGAGCGCAGTGCGAATCGACGATACAGGAGTTCAGCCCCTGCCAGCAGTCGGAGCAGAAATACTCATCGTCCTGACATATTGGACAATCGCAGATTCGGCAGTATTTATGACAGACAAGTCCCGCGAGCCCCTTTAGCAACTTCCCTGCTGTTTGACTGAATCCTTTCATACGAGAATCTTGTGTGAACGGCGGAGTAAAAGTGTATCTGATGAGCAGTGTATATGAAGGATTATGTGCTGTCAAAGAAGAAAATATTTGAAATGCAGTTTGGGTCTCATCGAGAACGATAAGGTTTCCGCATTGAATCTCTTAGATGGAAACTGCTTGGATAAAAATCCGCCGTTGCCCTGTTGCCCGTCAGCACTCTACAAGCTGCGGTTCGGTAACGTCGATTTCCATAAGGCTGTCGAGATACTTGCTCAAATCGTCAATGGGGAAACGCGCCAAAAACTCCGGCTTTGCAGTGCGGTTAATCTGGCAGATAAAATCTATAATCTCACGCTTGCTCACTTTAATGCCTCCGAATATCAATCAGTTACCAACCAAAGGAGATATCGGATTTTAGGACTGTTTTTCTTTAACTCCGTGTAAAATAAAAACTTAAGGACCTATAACAGGCAACACTATATATTGCTTGCAATACGAAATTTTTACATTATATTGTTGCGGTATGATTGCAGCCTGACCAGACGGTCTTTTTGTCCTATAAAAACGGCAACAGCCGAACAGATATAGGTATCCGTTTTTTTAATTTTTTTTACTGTCTGGTTTTAAAGTCACAAAAAAAATGCTTCTATTGGGCGATAACGCTTACAACAAAGTGATTGCGCGCGATGAGCCAAAGCTTAAGCTCTGGACATCAGCCGGTCTGATGCTCACTTATAAATGCCCTGCCCGGTGCGAATGCTGCTATTATAATTGCAGCCCGGATAAGGGCGGCATTATGAGCGTCGAGACTGCGATTGCCGGCTGGCGGGGGCTGATTGGCATCGCCGGCGAAAACGCCAAAATCCATATCACCGGCGGAGAGCCTTTTTTGTATTATGACCTGCTATGTGAAATCCTGCGCAAAGCTGACGAGTTGAAACTCGGCAGGGTAGATGTTGTCGAAACCAATGCATACTGGGCTATCGATGAAAATGAAATTATCGCAAGGCTCGATTTTCTTAACAGGCATAATGTGAGCAAAATCAAAATCAGCTACGACCCTTTTCACGCGGAATTTGTCGATTTTGACAAGGTCGAACTGCTCTACAAAACCGCCTGCCGAGTACTCGGAATCGAGCGGGTAATGCTCCGCTGGTTAGACTACTTCAACGCCCCACCAAAACTTTCCGAATTGTCTGTTGAACAGAAAATGAGCGTATTTGCCGATTCTCATAAAAAATATAAATGTCGATTTACCGGCAGGGCGGCAGGGAAAATGGCGCAATTCCTTGCGAACAAAGAAGTTGAGCAAATTTCGACAGAAAATTGCCGAAAATCGTTTTTAGACTCAAAATCCGTGCATATTGACCCTGATGGCAACGTTTTTAATGGCGTTTGCAGCGGAATAGTCATAGGAAATATCAAAAAAACGCCTTTAAATGAAATTTGGCGGAATTTTAATCCAGCCAAACAGGAGCTTTTGAACGTACTATTCAACAGCGGGCCGGCAGGTCTTTTGGAATCGGCAATTAAATATGGATACAAAAAATGCCGATTATATTCAGGTAAGTGCCATTTATGTACGGATTTACGTCAATTTTTCTTTGACAATGGTTTGTTTGGGCAGATAATCAGCCCGAAAGAATGTTATAACTAATCGTACGGAAGTCTAATGAGCGAAACGAATTACGATTCAATGTTTGGCAAGGTAGCTCTTGAGCAGGGGTTCTGCACAGACCAGGAGCTTGCCCACTGCAAAAAGCTGCTCAAAGACCACCCTGCCGACAGTCCGACAACGCTCGAACAGCTTCTGCTTTCCAACAGGTTCATTACGCCAAATCAGGCAAGAAGACTAAAAGAAATATCCAAAGAATCCAAAGATGCCACCGAACGTATCCCCGGCTATAAGTTTATGGGCAAACTCGGCGCAGGCGCTATGGCTATCGTTTATAAAGCCAGGCAGTTGAGCCTTGACAGGATTGTGGCGATAAAAATTCTGCCCCACAGATTCAGTGAGAACCCTGATTATGTCCAGCGGTTCTACAAAGAAGGAAAGGCGGCGGCAAAACTCAATCACAATAATATCGTCGCGGCTTACGATGTCGGCGAGGCGGGCGGGTATCATTATTTCGTGATGGAATATGTCGAAGGCAAAACGCTGTACGACGATTTGGCCAAAGGCAAAATCTTTTCGGAAGACGAGGCTATAAATATCACGAAGCAGGTTGCCGGCGCTCTTGCGCACGCTCACGCGCGAAACCTGATTCACAGGGACGTAAAACCCAAAAATATAATGATAACACCGGCCGGTATCGTGAAACTGGCAGACCTTGGTCTTGCTCGCGATGCCTCTGATGTTCAGCTTGCCAAAAGCGAGGCGGGCAAGGCGTTCGGCACGCCTTATTACATTGCCCCGGAGCAGATAAGAGGTGAAATGGACCTTGATGCTCGAAGCGATATTTATTCGCTCGGCGCGACCCTTTATCATATGGTAACCGGCAGAGTGCCTTTTGAGGCGACAACTCCGCCGGAGGTTATGAAAAAACACCTAAAAGAGCCTTTGATTCCGCCTGACCATATAAATACCAATCTCTCGGCGGGCATTTCAGAAGTTATCGAAGTTATGATGGCCAAGAAAAAAGAGGACAGATATACCTCCGCTGAAGAATTGATGATGGATTTGGATTCGGTAAGCAGGGGCGAGCCGCCGCTGCGAGCGAGAAAGAGGTTTAATCTCGGCGATCTTTCCGACCTCCAGAAAGGCGATTCGATTATGCTTGAGCCGCACGCGAAGATTTATAACGAGGAAACCATCAGCAAATACAGAGTCGCGGTAACCGTTTTAGGTTCTGTCATAGTAGTGCTGATTTTGTTAGTCATATTCCTGTTCGCTTCAAAATAGTAATTGCCCGCCGTGCCGGGTACTGCTAAACTAACCCCCAAATGCTATATACCAAGAGCTTCTAACATAATGAAAAAGACGCAACATAGTGAAGCGTATCTCGTGAAGCGAAAAAACGGCGAAATACAAAAATTATGTACAAATTTCTTTTTGTTAGAGTTTCTAAATACCAAATACTAATTTAACGGAGTTTTTATGCCGAAAGGCGGTGCACATTTTACATCGCAGGAGCTTGCTCTTGTTTTGAGCCATTACGACATAGGCATTATACAGCAGATAAAGCCTCTTATCGCGGGCAACAGGCGTGCGCCGAAACAAATCGTCGTTTCCGATGCGGGCAGGTATCTGCTGAAAAGACGCGCAAAAGACAAAGACGACCGCTACCGTGTCGCATTCGCTCACGCAGTTCAGGGACATTTGAGAGAGAAAAAATTTCCAGTCTCCGGCATTATTCGCACCCGCGACCAGAAGAACAGTTTCCTCGAATTGGACAATCATATTTACGAACTGTTTGAATTTATAAACGGCTCGCGTTTTGACGGCAAAATAGAAGCGATTGTCGATTGCGGCGCAACGCTGGCGAAGTTTCATCTGTTTTTGAAGGATTTTTCGTTCGAGCCTATGCCGCTGAAAGGCTGCTTTCACGACTCAAGCACAGTCAGGGGTTATCTGAAAAAAATCGGCTCCGAAAAAAACGGCGACCCGTCAAACGGCTCTTTGAGGAAAACAACCGAATCGCTAATGACGATGTACAACGCGTCCAGCGTAAATGTCAATCAGCTCGGCTATGACAGTTGGCCGCAGCAGATTATTCACGGCGACTGGCATCAGGGCAATATGCTTTTTGCCGGCGGAAAAGTGGTCGCAGTGGTCGATTTCGATTCGCTGAAAGTCTCATCGGCGATGACCGACCTGGCTAATGGAGCGTTGCAGTTCTCAATCGTCGGCGGCAGGCCTAACCCGGCCGACTGGCCTGATTATCTCGACCAGTCGAAACTTACGCATTTCCTTTACGGCTATTGTATGGTAAATATGCTTGCTGATGGCCAGATTAAGACTATACCGGATTTGATGATTGAGACGCTTATAGCTGAATCGGTGCTGCCGATTGCGGCAACGGGATTTTTTATGAACCTGTCAGGCGAGGATTTTCTGAAAATGATTTGCCGAAAATGTTCGTGGATAGATAAAAATCGCCAGACGCTTTACGAAGCGATTGAGCATTCGCTTGAGGACTTACAAAAATGACAGCGGGAAAAAGAAGCACAAAGCAAAAAATCGCCGATGCCGCCAAAAACCTTTTCAGTACGCACGGCTTTGGTCAAACCTCGTTGGACGACATTATCACCGCGGCGGGCATCACAAAAGGAGCGTTTTATCATTACTTCAAAAGCAAAGAGATAATCTGCCAGGAAATCATCGACTCTGTGCAAATAGAATATCAGAATATTTTCAAATCGGTGTCTGGAGAATTGAATCCGCTTGAGCAATTAAAGGCTGTTATAGCCAAAATTGTAGAACTGAATAATTCAGGTCAGTGGGTCAACTGCGAACTTATGTTCCGCTTAGGCAGCCAGATGCAGACGCTGCAAACCCCTCTGAAGCAGAAAATCGAAAGTTTCTGGAAATCGTGTTTCAGCAGCTATCTATCGATTATAACGCAATGCAGAGAAGCAAAGCTGGTAAACGAAAAACTGTCCGCCGAGCAGCAGGCGAAACTGATTATTGATTTGCTCGTCGCCGCAGTCTGGCGAAAAACCGTCTTCGACGACAACATCGACACAGGGATAATTGATTATATAATTGAAAATTTGAAATAAATTACGCGTGGACAGGCAAGCTGTCCACCCTACAAACTGCTTGTCATTGCCGCGTAGGCTGACTTGTCATCCGTAGTTTTAACGATGGATGAAATGCCCGCTCTTAATCCTCTGCTCTGATAATCGGCAAATCGAGCCAGAATGTTGAACCTTGGCCGAGTGCGCTTTCCAGGCCGATTTTGCCGCTTAATAAATGCGCAAGTTCGTCGCTTATTGCAAGTCCCAGCCCGGTGCCGGCCTGGATTCTTGTGAGCGAGCCGTCAATCTGACGGAATTTTTCAAATATTTTTTCCCTGTCCTCCTCGGCGATGCCCGGCCCGGTATCGGCAATAGAAATTCTTACCGTATGCTCGTCAAAAACAGCCGCCTTAATTTCTACTTTGCCGTTTTCTGGCGTGAACTTGACGGCGTTGCTTAGCAGATTGTAAAGAATCTGCTGAACTTTGCCGGAGTCTGTTTTTATTATGGGGATATTTTCATCGACAGTTAAACGGACTTTGACTTTCTCTTTTTCCGACAGCGGCGAAAAGAATGCAACCAAACCTCTGCAAAGTTCAGGAATGCTGGTTTTTTCGATATGCAGTTCGATTTTGCCCGCTTCGGCTTTGGCCAGGTCGAGCAGGTCGGTAATCATTTTGAGAAGGTTTCTTCCGCTGCTGATGATGTTCTCGGCGTAGCGTTTGCTCTTGGCGATATCGTCGGCTGGTTTTTCGTGAAGAATTTCTGCAAAGCCGAGAATCGCGTTCAGAGGCGTGCGAAATTCATGGCTCATATTGGCGAGAAATTCGCTTTTGAGTTTGTTGGCTTTGAAAAGCTCGATGTTTCTGTCGGAAAGTTCGGTGATTTTCGCGTCTAACTGTTTGTTGGCCTGGCGAAGTTTTTCCTGTCCCTCGGTCAGGCTGTCAAGCATCGCGTTAAGCGCGTCGCCGAGTTTTTCAAATTCGTCGCGTGTTTTAATGCCGCTTCGGACTTCAAGATTACCTTCGTACACATTGGTAACAATCGCGCGAAGCTGTCTTATGGGGCTTAAAATGACCCTTTGGGCAATTATATAAAACGCGACAATCGCTCCCGCTCCGGCCAGCAGGCCGGCGGCAACCACGCATACACGGTTCAGGAGCAGCGTTCTTCCTGTGCTTCTGCCTGGCATTTGCACAACTATCGCGCCGAGCGGTTCGGCAAGATTGAAAGCAGGGGCCGGGCCTTCTGTGCTGTGGCAGGCGAGACATTTTTTGCTGACCCGCACAAGATTGATATACGTCGTCTCGGTGTCGCCGTTGATTTTTTTTGCCCAGGCTAATTCCTCTGGAGCGTCCTGCTGCTTGAGAAGCGATATCGCGCGATTTTGTCTGTCGGACAACTGTGAACTCCAGTTCGGCTCTGATTTGTCAAATCGGAGCCATTTTACTCTGCTGGACTGGATGTCTTTTTTTGCGCCGCTTTCATCGAGCATAACCGGCGTTTTCTCGCTTTGAGGCTCAAGCCTGAAATGCCTTTCATAGACGGTGCTGACGATGGCTCTGCCGGAGTCAAGAACGGCTTTTTCGGCAAGTTTGCCCATCCAGAAATACGGAATCAGCAACGCAAGAGCCAGGACGAGCAGAATAGCGATGCCGAAAAGAAGTCTGCACTTGCCGGCCAGAGAGACCGGACGAGGATGAAAAAAAACGATTGCTCGTTTAAGTATGTCAGATACCCTGATAGGCATAGAATCAAGGTCTCGCCGTAAGGCGAACTCCATATTTTTAATTTTTGATATTTAATTTTCTATAGATGGTGCGTCTGGACTCTCAAACTCAATTCTTCGAGCTGTTTGAGGTCAACATCGCTGGGCGCATCGGTAAGAAAACACTGACCCTTTTGCGTTTTTGGAAACGCGATAACATCGCGGATATTGTCGGTCTTCGTCAAAAGCATAACAAGCCTGTCAAGCCCGAAAGCGATTCCGCCGTGCGGCGGGGCACCGAATTTCAAGGCTTTCAGAAAGAATCCGAATCTGTCTTCAGCCTGCTGTCTTGTGATATTGAGCAAATCAAAAACCTTTGCCTGCATTTGCGGCTGATGAATACGCACGCTGCCTCCGCCAATTTCCGAGCCGTTGACGACAATGTCATAAGCCTGCGACCTGATGTTTGCGGGGTCGGTTTCGAGCTTGCCGATATCCTCGGCGACAGGAGCGGTGAACGGATGATGCAGCGAGTCATAACGCTTCTCGTCGGCATTCCAGTCGAACAGCGGAAAATCGACAACCCATACGAATTTGTAATCGTTCTCGTCAATCAGGCCAAGCTCTTTGCCAAGTCTTATTCTCAACGGCGCGAGAGCCTTATTCGCCGCTGTGATAGTATCGGCGACAAACAGGAGTAAATCATTTGGTTGTGCTGAAAACCGCTCTATAATCTGCTTTCTCTGCTCCGGTGTGAAAAATTTCGATATGCTGCTGGACAAGTCAGGCTGCTTAGTCTGTTCGTCAATAACAACTTTAAACCATGCCAGTCCCTTTGCGCCATAATCGCTCACAAGGCCGGTGAATGTTTTTTCTATATCGCTTCGAGAAAATTTTCCGCCGCCGACAGCGCAGAGACCTTTGACAACTCCGCCTCTTGCGATTGTGTCGGTAAAAACCTTAAACTGGCATTGTCCTGCAATGTCGGAAATTTCCTTGAGCTTCATCTCGAATCGCAAATCAGGCCTGTCGATGCCGTATTCGTCCATAGATTGCTTGTAGCTCATTCGCATAATCGGCGTTTTGACTTCGATGCCAAGAATTTCCTTCCATACTTTGGCGATAAGTCGCTCGTTGACATCAATCACATCGTCCATATCGACAAAGCTCATCTCAACGTCAAGCTGGGTGAACTCCGCCTGACGGTCGGCACGAGGGTCTTCATCTCTAAAGCAGCGGACGACCTGAAAATATCTGTCCATACCGCTGACCATTAAAACCTGTTTGAACAACTGCGGCGACTGCGGCAGGGCGTAAAACGATCCCGGACACAACCTGCTCGGCACAAGAAAATCTCTGGCTCCTTCCGGCGTACTCTTGCCGAGGAAAGGCGTTTCAATTTCCAAAAAACCTTCGCTGTCGAAATAATCGCGAGCTAACTTGGCTACCCTGTGCCTTATTTTCAGCCTGTTCTGCATTGCGGGTCTTCGCAGGTCGATGTATCTGTATTTAAGCCTTATGTCTTCGGCGACGTTCTCTGCGTTGTCCAGTTCAAACGGGGGCGTTTCGGCGGTATTAAGAATTTCGAGAGTATCAATAAGAATTTCGATTTGGCCGGTCGGCAGTTTTGGATTTTCCAAACCTTCGCCGCGGAGTCGAACGCTTCCGGCGGCGGCGATAACCCATTCGCATCGCAACTGTCGCGACAACTTGTGCATATCGGGCTGGGATTCGGGATTAAATACGAGCTGCGTAAGCCCGCATCTGTCCCGCAAATCAATAAAGACGAGATTGCCGTGGTCGCGATAAGAATGCACCCACCCGCATAAATTTACTCTTGTGTCTTTGTCGGATGCACGCAGTTGTCCGCAGTTATGTGTTCTTTTGAGCATAGAATTTCTCTGGAAAATGGAAATCAAAATCCGTGGATTTTGGTCTTAATGTTCGCTGGTTATCAGCCGAGCAGTTCATCAATAGCATCGGTTATGTTTGTTTTGCTTGCCAGGCCGACCCATTTTTTTGCTATCTGGCCGCCATTGAACAAAATTATAGTTGGAATGGCGTTTATGCCGAATTCTACTGCTGCTTCGTGATGCTCGTCAGTATTGAGTTTGCATATTTTTGCCTTGCCGGCGTATTCACCAGCGATTTCTTCTATAACGGGGGCAAGCATTTTGCACGGCCCGCACCACGGTGCCCAAAAATCAACCAGCACAGGCTCGGAACTGTTATGTACCAAATTGTCAAACTCGGCATCGGTAAGTTCTGTTACATTCGCCGCCATTCTAAATCCTTTCTATATATTAAAATAATCCCACTTGCAAAGTCCGGATTCTATTTTAAGAGTCGCCCAAAGTCAAACTAAATCATACTGTCTCTTTGTCGTCATCGGCGGCGGGGGCGTTTATAACTTCTTGATTGTCAAGCTCTAACGCGATATCCGGCGATGCCTGCGGCTGATATTCTTCTATAGGAACAACGGGCGCATCGGAGGTTTGTTTGTCGGAAATTTCCTCAATGGCAACCTCATTAACGGACTGATTAAGCTGTTCGTCCTGCGGATACAGTTCCATCTGGCTCAAAATCGCGTTTTTGACGGTCTCCTCGGCGGGAGCATCGGTCAACGCTCGCAGATAAATAGGCATACCCGGACTTGCCTGCTCTGCAGTGATGAGTTTTTCTCTAACTAACTCGAGCGTGGCAAGAAACATACCGACCATTACCAATTTATTTTTTTTGTCCGCGAACATTCGGACGAAATTCATCGGACCTTCGGTTTGCAGACGGTGCAGTATCTCAATCTGATAAAGGTCAATCGGCGTATCATCGGTAATATGACGAATGTCCATCATACTGCCGGTTGCCTTCATTATCGTATCGAATGCGCTTAGCAAATCCCAGATATTGAGCTGGTCGAGGTCAAGCTCCGGCTCGGCGTTCGGTTTTAGGCTCGTGATGATATTGTCGCTTCGCGGGAATTTCTGCTCCTGGCAATCAGCGGACAGCTTGAGCATATTTGCAGCGTCCTTGAATTTCTTATATTCAAGCAATTGGCGAATAAGTTCCGTTCGCGGGTCGCCGGCGTCGTCCTCGGCCAGCGCATCCACTTCATCGGCAGGCAGAAGCATAGCGGACTTAATCTCCATCAGGGTAGCCGCCATTATGAGAAACTCGCCGGCTAAATCTATATCGAGGTTTTTGAGCATTTCGACGTAGCGAATGTATTCTGCGGTAACTTTCGCAAGCGGAATATCATAGATATCAACCTCCTCTTTGCGCACAAGGTAGAGCAGTAAATCGAGAGGCCCCGAAAAAACGTCAAGATTTATTCTATATTCAGACAAAAATTGTTCTTTCTATTGTTATTCCAGCCCAACGGCTTTTCTTGCTCTGGTTAAAGTTTTTTTCGCGACAGTTCTGGCTCTTTCTGCACCGTCGGCCAATACCTTTCGCACATAATCGGTATTCTGTTCAAGCTCGGCTCTCTTCTGCCTGTAAGGCCTGAAATACTCGAGCAAAAGCTCTACGAGCCTTTTCTTGGCATCGCCATAACCCATTCCGCCATTGCGATATTTATTTTCCCATTCCTTTATTTCGCTTTCCGATGCGACTAATTTCAGCAGCGCGAATATGTTACATTTGTCCGGGTCTTTCGGCTGCTCGACCGGCGTGGAATCGGTAACCATTCGCATTACTTTTTTCTTTACCGATGTTTCAGGCTCGAAAATCTCGATGGTGTTGTCGTAGCTCTTGCTCATCTTTCGGCCGTCAATGCCCGGCACAACCGCGACCGAATCAATAATATAATCCTTCGGCAGAACAAAAGTTTCGCCGTAAATGTTGTTGAAATAATCGGCGATATCACGCGTAACTTCTATGTGCTGTTTCTGGTCTGCGCCGACAGGAACAAGATTGCTGTCGAAAATCAAAATGTCCGCGGCCTGCAAAACGGGATAGGCGAACAAGCCGTGGTTTGCGCTCAATCCCTGCGCGATTTTATCTTTATAACTAACGCATCGCTGCAAAAGCCCCATCGGCGTAATGCACGACAGAATCCAGCACAGCTCTGTAACCTCCGGCACGTCAGACTGACACCAGAAAACGGTCTTGTTGGTATCCAGGCCAAGCGCAAGATAATCCATCGCGACGGCGAATTTGCATTTCCGCAAATCGTCGGGCTTTGGCCCGCTCGTCATCGCGTGGTAATCAGCGATGAAATAAAAGCCGTCATTTTCAGCCTGAAGCTGCAAATGCTGCCTCATTGCGCCGAAATAATTGCCGATGTGCAGTCTTCCTGACGGCTGAATGCCTGATAAAACTCTCAAATTTATTTTACCTCCGCTTCCAGCTTGTTATTTCTTATATGCCTGTTCAGGGTCATAGACTTTTTCAGCGATAAATTCCAGTTTGTCGCCCGGTGGTTTTATCGCTCTGTAAAAACAGGATTGATAGCCGGTGTGGCACTGTCCGGCATCAACTTTAACCTTTAGTACCAGACAATCCTGGTCGCAATCGACAAGGATTTGCTTGATTTTTTGAACGTGGCCGCTTTCCTCGCCTTTTCGCCAGAGTTTTTTTCTGCTTCTGCTGTAAAACACGGCGTTTTGCGTTTTAATTGTTAATTCCAGAGCCTCGGCATTCATAAACGCGACCATAAGTATTTGGCCTGTTTCCGCGTCCTGCGAAATGGCGGGTATTAGGCCGTCATCGCCGAATTTCGGTCTAAATTCACTGCCCAGTTCTATTTCTTTATTTGCTGACAATTTTTATCTCCATTATTTATCTTCTTGCCGACTAATCTTTTACACGTTA
>MHXU01000003.1 GCA_001824555.1 Planctomycetes bacterium GWC2_45_44 | reverse complement strand
CACGCGGTTTTTTTCTTCGGTCTCTGCCGCCAGGACAAGTTGCTCGGTTTGACGCTGATACTCCGCTAATTGAGCATCGCCGGTCTGTCTGAACTCGCCAGCCTTCTGTTCAGCCGCGGATTTTATTTTATCCGCCCCGGCCTGCGCCTCCGACAGAATCTTTTCTACTACCTGATTTGCATCCATATTATTAGTCCTTATGCGGCGACTACTTTAATTCCCAGCAGCAGCAGCAAAGAAGTCAAAAAGCCCAGAATCGCGTAAAACTCAATCATAGCTGCGTAAAGCACACCGGCCTTTACCGCCATTTCCGGTTTTTTGGCGGTCATAATAATACCCGCTGCGCCGGCTTTGCCCTGCTGAATACCGCTGGCTAAGGATGCTATGCCTACCGGCAAGCATGCCGCCAAAATCTCAAGACCCTGAACCGCAGTAACAGGCAGGGGATTGCCGCCGATGATTTGCAGCTTGACCATAACCATAATTGAGATAACAAATCCGTAAATACCCTGCGTACTCGGCAGAAGCACCATAAGCATCAGCGAGCCGTACCGTTCCGGCTTTTCGCTCAAAACCCCATCAGCCGCCTTGCTCGCGATGCACAAACCCGTAGCCGAACCGATACCCGCGACAAATGTTGCTATTGCCGCCCCCGCCAGTGCATAAGTCAATCCCAAATTTTCCAACATTGCTATTACCTCACTTTCTAAAATTTTAGTTTATTTTCGTTCAGAGCCGCGACAGCCTGTCCGCCATAGCTTCAGCGACGGCGGATAATGGAGCGGTCATTTTTACTCGTTCACTTCTTTCATCATCACATACTTATAGTCTTTGCTCATCGGCGTAAAGTCAATCCCGCCCGAACTGAAAAATTTCGGGAAAAATTCAACAAACTGCAATCGCATTGAATGTACAAACGCGCCAAGTATCGACATTGCTAAATTAAACGTATGCCCGACGACGAACAAAATCGCGCCGAGAATAAAGCCCACATAAGGAACGTCCATCAGCATTTTAACTAAGACATTGATTGCCATACCGAGACCTGCGCCGACCATTCCCAGTGCCATAATACGCACATAGCTCAAAATGTCGCCGACCGTGAAAACTGCGCTGAATAACCCGAACGCTCCCATTCCGATTCTTGCGCCCCACGACCCTTCGCGAATAGAGAACAGCAATATCGTCAGTGCGCAGATTATCGCGATTACGATGCTCACCGGCATAAATCCCGCCGGAATAACTTTAAATTTTATAAGAGCTATAACGCTGAAATTATTTAAAAACACTAACCAGACGAGCTGGTCGCAAACCGCCCCGACAAAATTTTTATTTATAAGATTATTCACCATCGCTATGGAGAATCCGAACATTATCTGAAAATATCCCATCGCAAGCGTAATAACGATAGCTACCATTGGCTGTTTCATCGGGTCGAACAATATAAGTTTTTCACGAACGCCGTTGAGAACCGAATATGCCTTGCTGTGTTCGGGTATCAGCGATGTGAATGTATCGCCGAACCAGCTTCCCGTAATCAGTCCCGCCAGAATTATCGTTACGCAGCACATAAGAAACATCATTACCGCCATTTTGCCCATCTGCAATTTTCGCGTCAGCCACCACAGAACAGGTGCAAGCATAAGTCCGTATCCGACATCAGCTATGCACATCCCGAAAAATATCGCGAAAAACGGTGCAAGAAATATTGTCGGGTCAATGTTCGTATATTGCGGCATTCCATACAAACGCGTAACCGTCTCGAATGGCCGCACGAATCTGTTATTCTCCAATTCAACCGGCACTGGCTCATCTGCACTCGGCTCTATTTGACGCACAGACACCGCCGAAAACCGTTTTGTGATTTCATTTAATGTCTTAAGGTCGGACTTCTTCACCCAGCCTTCAAGAATAACCGTCTGCTCCGTATGCGGCGACGACAGTTGAGTCTTCTGCCGATTCAGCAGATTTCTGCAATCGTCCGCCAGAATCTGCAATTCCAAAAGTTCGCCGCTAAATTTCTTTGCCTGTTGTGTTTTTTCTTCTAAATTTTTATCAAGCTCAAGCAGCTTTGCCCTGCAATTTTTTATAATTTCACCAGCCGTGCCTTTTAGACCCGCGAAATTCGCCGACTCAAAATCGCAGCTTCGCAATGCCTTCTGCGTTTCCTGAAAATCCTGCCGCAGACACACGACCACACACCCCGCAGAATTGCCGCGAATCTGAACTTTTTGAATCACGCAAATGTCCGCGCAATTTTTTTCCATATCCGCAAGACTTTTCAACGACAAAAATCCCGCAAAAGCAGCCGCCTCATTGAGCTTGTCAATCTCCTCAACGGGCGTTGTGAAATTCTCCCACGGCAAAAGATTCTGTATCTGTGCGGTTATCGTCTCGGTTTCCGATTTGATATTTTCAATCTCACGCTGTAATTGCCTTATCTTCTCGATAAATTCGCTGTTATCAGTTCCAGACGCTATTTTAAAAAAGTGCTTCTCTTCGATAACAGTCTTCGGCGCAAGGGCGGCTATGATACCGCCTTTTTTCTCCGCGTATTTATCCAAAAAAGTTATCGCAAGTTCTAATTTTTCGAGTTTTTCTTCTAATTGTCGCGGCTTTTCCGCCGAACTTTGCAATTCAGGATAATCCTTGCTGACCATCGCCTGCTCTGCGTTAAGTATCTGTATTACGCCCGCAGTCTGAAGCGCATTCAGCAACTCACCGGCCTGTGTCCGGTAGCTTGCGATAAGAACCTTCTGCATTTTGGCTATTGACATATTTTAATTCCGACTGGAAACTGCTGTCCCGCCATCAGATTAGTTGTTTTGAAGAAATTCGATGATTTGCTTTACCGCCAAATCCGCCTGTTTGGTAAATGAATCCTTTATTTGCTGCTGCTGTCGCGCGGATGATGTTTTTAATTCGTTTGCCTGCTGCTGACCGGCGTTTCTGCCGGAAGTTATTGCGCGTTCCATCGCCTCGGCTCTTTGGCGGGCTGCCGTCTCTATTTTCAAAACCTGCTGTTTTTTGACGTTCTCAAAGGACGATAAGGCATCTTTCTCTGCGTCCGCGAGCAGCTTTTTGGCCTTGCTTTCAGCGTCCCTAATCTGTTTTATCAGCTCCATTTTTCAGCCCGTAATAGAAGTTGAAGTTTATCTTCCTAATAAAGAGGGTTGATTATAAACATTGCCGGTTGAATTGCCAGAAGATTTTGTTGGAATGACAGTAATTGAAGTCTTGAATTGGCGATGGCAGAGAATTGAAAAATCAGAGCCGCGACAGTAATGGAGCGGTCATATCAGAGCCCAAGCAATAGCGCAGGGAGTTTTTTTGCCTGAAAATTTACACAGAAACCACGGTTTTGTGATTACTCTTTTGGCTTTCTGTTGCCTGCTCGCCAGGCTTGAAATGCAAAGGCTCGGCAAATTGCAGTGCGACTTTCTTCATAAACGGGTTGACATCCTCAATTCGGCAAACAAACCCGCTCCTCATACAACTTTCAAGGTCGAACGAATTATCCTGACCATAATGCGGAATACTGAATCTTGTGGTGATATACTGTCCCTGGGCGGGGCAGGCATCGGAATAACAAGTGAACGAAGCGCCGCCGCTGGACAGGTCGAACATCTGACCTTGTGCCAGAACATCGCCAAAATCCTCGGCAAACCATACTGGCCAATGATATTGAAGTCTTTTTTCTCTCCGTCGTTCTGAACCGTTGCCTGTCATTTGTTATCCCTTTCAAGTTAATACGTTCAAATTCGACAAAACGCCTTATTAGCTTAACGATATTAAGGGCCGCGGCAGGCGTTTTTTTTGGCTGATTAAATTACGCCTCAAAAACGCGGATTTACAGATAGAGGAAATTTAGAATTTTAATAACAACAATACGCAATGTCCTATAAATAAAGTAACCTCGAATTTTGAAATAGGAATTCCGAATTGTTTAGATGCTGCCGATACGGCCTTCTCCCTTCTACCTTCTACCTTCTCACTTCTTAAATAGGGGTTTTTCCTTACCTGAATTATGCCCGTAAAAATGTGTTTTTTCTTGACCTGTTGGCCTCGGTTTGCTATACTGTATTCAGACGCTGGGTTTGACGCAAATGCGAAATACATTAAAGACAACAAACTCCAGCAGCCAGCCGGGTGGTCCGGCTGGCTTTCTTTTTGCGCTCAATTCGCCATCGCTATTCCACTTCTCCAGTTCGCAAGGCTAATAAACCTACTATGGCAAGACCTGCGGGTTTTCGGCCAAACGCGCAAGTTCCCGAACATAAAGTTACACGAAAACGACAAAATTTTGCAACTTTTTGCAAAGTTTTGCAAAATTTCTTCAAAAAATTTTAAATTTCATCACAGATTTCGCAGATTTTCGCAGATTTTCACTGATTTTTAACGAGTTTTTATCGATTTTGAGCGGTTTTTGAGAAGTTTTGAAAAGAGAATTCAGAATACAGAATTCAGTAGACAGAATGAGGAGTGTCGCCTGTCCCCTCGACCTTACTCGGAACAGGCGGCGATAGGAATTTTATTTTTCGGACAGGATAACGGGATTGACCCTCCTTTGCACGAGGCTACGGAGGCAGGCAGGGATTTTTATTGTAGCGGGGTGGAGAAATGGATAAAATCAGGGTGGTTTTTGGGAGATATAATAATAGTTATCAGAAACTCAGTTATCTGTTATCAGCAATTTGATAGGAAGATGAGGGTTTGAATATATGAGGAACATTCAGATTGAGAAGCCCGCCAGAAAAATTAGGTTGTTAAAAAATTAACCCTGCCATGGTGATGACAGAGTTAATCATAAAATTATTTTGGAATCCACATAATGGAAAGGTAGTTTGATGGCAATACCTCGTGTTTTTATTAGTTCTACATGTTATGACTTATCAGAAGTAAGGGACACCTTAGTAACTTTTATAAACAGCTTTGGCTTTGAGGCTGCTTTGAGTGAAAGAGGAGATATTTTCTATCACCCAGATTTGCATACGCACGAGTGTTGTATTCGAGAAATTACAAATTGCCATCTTCTTGTTTTAATAATTGGCGGAAGATTTGGTGGAACATATAACGCAGATACCAACAAGTCTATAGTCAATGCAGAATATGAGGCTGCTCGGCAGTTGAATATACCCGTATTTACTTTTGTAAAAAAGAATGTGCTGAACGACCACGCCGTATATGAAAGAAATAAGAGTAATAAAGCTGATATTGTTTATCCTTCGATTGAAAAGAATGAATATGCCAAACATATTTTTGAATTTATAAACCAAGTAAGAAGGTCACCAGTCAATAACGGTTTATTTGATTTTCAGTTTTCAAGGGATATTGAAGAATTACTCAAAAAACAATGGGCAGGAATGTTTTACGAACTTCTTGCAGACAGAGCCAGTAAAGCAAAATTAGAATCCGCCAATCAAACACTTTCACAGTTAAATACGATGAGTAAAAAAATTGAAGAATTAGTTGAAAATATATATAGGAGGGTTGACGAGACACAAGCGGACACAGTCATTGAGGCTCTTGATAGAAAGGCTGAAGTATTAAGTTTCTTTAGGAAGATTGAAAACATAGTAGGGCACTCAATCATTTTTGAAGTTGAGATTGACGAGATTATGAAAATACCACTCAATCAGAGTTGGTATGATTGGTTGGCTAAAGTGCCAGGTTTTGAAATAATTAAAGATGTCGATATCCACGGTGCAAACAAGACAAAAGCAAATATGCTTGCACACCTTGAATCGAAACGAATTATTGCTCCTATAAGTGGTGATTTATTAAACGAAGATAAAAAAGAGAACGAAGAATGCAGAAGGAAATTTGAATCTTTCAAACATTTCAACGAGGAGGAGAGAAGGAAAATACTTGAAAGCATAGCGCTGCCGTTTTGAGCAATATGGAGACGCACGGCCGTGCGTCTCTACAGTGTGGGCGAAACAATGAGAGCCATATGACCTTGTTAACAATAAGACGCACAACCGTGGTAATGTAGAGACGTACGGCCGTACGTCTCTACGACGGAATAGGCGAATGATAAAAAGATGCGAAAGGAATGCGGAGACGCACGCCGTGCGTCTCTACGATAATATAAAAATATACGGGTAGGGAGATTATAATGTTGTTTCAAAACAAATATCGTATTGAATCGGCAAGACTGAACAATTGGGACTATTCTTCAAATGGTTATTATTATATAACGATATGTACATATAATCGGGAATGGTTATTCGGCAATATCGCTGATGGGAAGATGCAATTGTCGGCGATAGGCGAAATTGTTTTGCAGGGCTGGAATGATTCATTTGCGATGCGCAAGGAATTATTTTGCGACGAATTTATTATCATGCCAAATCATATACATGGAATCGTGATTATAAAAAAAATAGACAATACGGAAATGCACAACTGTGACAATATGGAGACGCACAGCCGTGCGTCTCTACGGGCAAAATCAATATCATCGTTTGTCGCAGGATTTAAGTCTGCTATGACCAAACGTATAAATGAATTCCGCCAGATCCCTGGTATTCCTGTGTGGCAAAACCGATTTTATGATCATATTATACGCAATGAAGAATCATTATATCAAACAAGGGAATATGTCGTTAATAATCCAATGAATTGGGAAAGTGATGAAATAAACCAATCGAATGATATTGTAAAAAACATTTAAGAGATGCACAGCCGTGATATTGTAGAGACGTACGGCCGTATGTCTCTATGACGGAATCGGCGAATGATAAAAAGATGCAAAAGGAATGCGGAGACGCACGCCGTGCGTCTCTACTGTATCAGTTCATTAAAATAGGCGGGGGTTTTGGTTGTGAAATTCATCTGCTTTCCGGTGGCGGGGTGTTTAAATGAAATTGACTTCGCGTGCAGGGCAAGTCTGCGGCAATTATCATTTTTGCCGTATTTTCTGTCGCCGAGGATTGGATGTCCTTCATCAGCCATATGCACGCGGATTTGATTTTTCCGGCCGGTTAGGAGGCTCACTTCCAGCAGGCTGAATTTTTCCGTTTCCTTAATTACTTTATATTGGGTATGCGACAGTTTGCCCTTCGAGGCATCGGTCGTGGAGAAAACGGTATAAGCGCTGTTCTCGGCGAGGTAGGAAGTAATCATTCCTTCTTTTTTCTTTAATCTGCCGAGGACGACGGCGAGATATTTTTTTTCGGTGTCTTTCCACTGCGCCTGCATTTGCAATTTTATTTCTTCGCTTTTGGCGAACAAAAGCACGCCCGATGTCCACTGGTCGAGCCGATGAACGACAAAAACTCTGTTACGCGATTTTGCGCAGCCTTTGCGGACGTAATCGTTGAGGATATAGTGGACGGTTCGGGTTTTGTCGGTTGCCGTGCCGACGGTGAGCAGGCCTGCGGGTTTGTCAACAGCTATAAGACAATCGTCCTCGTAGAGTATTTCCAGACCCTTTGGAAGATGTCTGTTGTTTGAATGTTTTTTTGACATGTTTTTTTCACCACAGAGACACAGAGAACATAGAGATATTATTTATATTTTCTAATATAATGAAAAAGACACAACCAGTGAAGCGTATTTCGTTGTTTTTTCGCTTCACGCTTCACGAACGACTAAATACAAAAATTATGTATAAATTTCTTTTTGTTAGAGTTTCTTGTTTTTAACCGGCGATTAGTTTCTGCGGATTGGAAACAAGGGTTGTAATTTCGACGAGAAATTCGGCCGCGTATTCGTAATCGACTTTTGTTATATCGGTGGCTAAGCAGAACTCTATTATTTTTCTGACATTTATATAATCGCCGGCTGGAATCGGCTGAACGATAATTTTGCCGACCGAGAGAATGCTTCGCTGGCCCGGCACGGGTATCGGCAGAAATGAATCAATGCCGAACATTCCAAGCGCGGTGAGCGTGATGCAGGCGCCCTGAAGGTCGTCAAGCGACAATTTGCCGGTTCTGGCCTTTTCGATAAGTTCCATACTTTCTTTGGCGATTTGGGCGAGAGATTTTGAATCGGCGTTTTTTATTACAGGCACGACCAAGCCAGCCGGGGAAGCGACCGCCAGGCCGACGCTTATATCGCCCTGCGTCATAAGCGGGAATTTTTGGATTGCAGCGGCGATTGCGCGAATGAAAAAGTCGTTCATCGAAATTCTTGCGCCGAGCTGCTTGCTCAACGGTCTGCGAATTTCGGAAATTTCTCCGATATCAGCCTGCGAGGTGAGATAAAAGCACGGCTGGGTGCGTTTGGATTCGAGCATACGCTCGCCGATGAGTTTTTGTATTCTGCTCAAGGGCAGTATTTTTTTCTGCGTAGCCGGCATTTATTTTATGACCTTAAAAAGTTAGCCACCCGTCTTCGCTGCGCTTCGACGCGGCAGGCAGAGGACACAGAGATATCATATATTATTGCGCTAAAATTATTGATTTCATTTCGCCGAGCTGGAGGCCGCCCTCGGTGCAGATTTTTAATGTGCCGTCCGGCTTTATGAAAAACGCCGATGGGAATCCTCTAATATTACTGAACGGTTCGGGCAAAGCGTTTTTATGCGAGATGACGGTGTAAGTCATATTTTTGTTCTCGGCCATAGCTTTGACTGTATCGGCGGATTCGTTTGAGATTGCGAGAATTGCCAGCTTGTCTTCGGAGAAGATGTCGCGAAGTGCGATAAGGTGAGGAACTTCTTCTACGCAGGGCATACACCAGGTCGCCCATAAGACAACCATAACTTCTTTGCTGCGATAATCGGACAGTTTGTGCTTTTTGCCAGTGATGTCGGTTACGGTGAAGTCGGGCATCTGCTTGCCGTAAAAATTGGAAAGAATCGGCCCCCAGCCGCTTGCGGCGGCGATGATATTTTTAAGAGCAGGCGCAACCGGCGCATCGGGCTCTCGCTGGACGCTGCTCTGCGGAGGCTGCGAGGACTTCGGGCTGCTCTTGCGGCAGCCTGTAAAGATGGTCGCCGTCGCCAAAACGAAAACGAGCGTTATAAAAGATATTTTTGTGGTAATAGCATTGAACTTCATTTTATTACTCCGATTTTATTGGTTATTGGTAACACTTTAGCCGAATACAGAAAAAACCGCGTGGACAGCAAAGCTGTCCACCCTACAAAACTGCGTGGGCTAAAGCCCACCCTACAAAACTGAATGTGGGCAGACACGCAGGTCTGCCCCTACAAAAAGCTCTGAATTTGCAATTTATTTAATTTTCATAAACAGGCCGGTGTCGTTTTCAAAATTTGAAACGACGAGCGAAAACCGACTATCTTTTTTACACTGCTCAAATTTGTCATCTTTAGCGATTATTCCGCTGCCTGCGGCGTAGAGTTCATAAATCCGGTTGGGGTCGCTTTCGATTTTTATGTCTTTGCCGAAATAGTATATAAGCGAAGACTCGATTTTGCAATAAGCAACTATATCTCTGCTGTCTGAAATAGCGGCGATATTATATGCGAAATCCCTCATTGAGTATTTTTGCTGCGGTTTGGTATTTTCGATAAACGGCGAGAAAATAACAATTATGCAAAGGCCCGCGAAGAAACAAGCGGTCGCCTGAATTTTTTTGTTCAAAATAAAGAAAATTACCATTGCGACAGCGAATGCCAGAATAACGGCTATAGCGTAAAGGAGTAAAAATTTGGCGAAGTGGTTTTCCCGCAGCAGCCAGACGGCGGCGGCGATTGCACCGGCGATAAAAACAAACGCGTGAGCGGATAAAAACACGGCCGCGAATTTTTTTGTATAGGCCTTGTTGACGAAAAGCATATCGTCGAGAATAATGCCAGCCAGTATCGCCATTGCGGGCATCATCGGGAGGATATAATGGGCGCGTTTTCCGCCGCAAAAACTCATAACCACAATGCCGGCGAGAAACCACAGCCACAGATATGTCATAGGTCGGCGTTTTTCTTCCCATATTTTGTAAAACGGGGCGAAGAACGCCAGCGGAATAAACGCGCTGAACGGCGGGATATATGCGAACATCACTTTGAAATAATAATAGAATGGTTTGCTGCCGGGGGCATATTCGCCGGTAGCTCTGTCGAAATACTCTTTTTTCCATATTTCAACCGCATCCGGACATTTCAGCCAAACGGCGAGCGGCCAGGGGATAAATGCAAGCAGAAATAAAATCGTGCCGATGAACGGAAGCGTTTTTGGAATGAGTTTCCATTTGCGAAAGATTGCGAAATAGAAAAACAGCGCGGGAAAAATCAGCGGCAGCGGAGCAGGGCCTTTTGCGTACATCGAAAGCGTAAAACTCGCCCAGAACACAAGCATATAACAGATTTGATTTTTGCGGGATTGCGTTTCGATGGCTGAATAAAAACTAAGCATCGCGATTGTTACGAAAACCGCAAGAGCCATTTCCGGTCTGCCGGTATGGCTGAATATCATATAGCAGTAATTGCCCGACCAGATGAGCGATGAGAGGGTTGCGATGCGAAAGCCGAGCCACTGCGAGACGAAATAAAAAATTGCCATTGTCGAGAGAACGGATAACGCCGCACTGGGAAGGCGGAGGACAAAATTATTTACGCCAGCGTTGATTTTTGTGCCAATAATAACGAGCCAGTAGTTCAGCGGAGTTTTATTCAGTCGCGGCTGGCCGTTGTAAATCGGCACAGTCCAGTTGCCGGTATTGAGCATTTGTCTTGCCGTTACGCCGACATAGGCTTCGTGATTGCCGATGGGTGCAGAGCTGATTGCCCAGAAAGCGGAAAAAACAGAAAACGCCGCGACGACAAGAAACGCAACGGTTTTTGTAAAATTTTCACTTATGATTTTACTATTGCCCATTGAACGGCTTAATCCTGATTCATTAGTTTAATTATTTGTTTTAGGTCGTTGGCGCATTCGACGGGCGGATTGCTGAATCTGCCTGCCTTGTCCTTGTGATAATTTACGGTAACGTTAGCGTCTTTGAGGCAGTGGCCTGTCAGTACGCAGGCGACGGTCTGGTCGGGAGCGATGATTTTTTCGGCGAGCAGAACTTCGAGTCCCGCGATTGTCGCCGCCGAGGCAGGTTCGCAGCCTAAGCCGAATTTTCCGATTAGAGCTTTTGCGTCCGTTATGGCAGAATCGGGAACAGCCCGCACAACGCCGTTGCAGACGTCAATCGCACGGAGACATTTTTTCAGATTCACCGGCCGGGAAATTTCGATTGCCGATGCGCAGGTGTGCGGCGAAAAATTCTTCGCGGCAAGTTCGGCGTAAAAATCATTGTAAATTTTTTCGTCCACTTTTCCGCCGTTCCATTTGAGGCCTCTTTTGTTGACAAGCTCGGTTAGCGTGTCCGCGCCGGATGCGTTGATAATCGCAAGTCGGGGGATTTTATTGATGAGGCCAAGCTGTTTGAGTTCGGCGAATGCTTTGCCGAATGCGCTCGAGTTGCCGAGATTTCCGCCAGGCACGACAATCCAGTCCGGCACGTTCCAGCCGAGGCCTTCGATAATGCGATACATAATTGTTTTTTGGCCTTCGAGGCGGAACGGGTTGAGGGAATTGAGCAGATACAGGCCAAGCTCTGTACAGACGGCCTGCACCTGTTTCATACAATCGTCGAAGTCGCCGAGTATTTGAATGGTTTTTGCGCCGTAGTCCATCGCCTGGCTCAATTTGCCGAACGCG
>MHXU01000002.1 GCA_001824555.1 Planctomycetes bacterium GWC2_45_44 | reverse complement strand
GGAAAATGTCATTTTCATAAACTTCCAAGAGATTTATCGGCTAAACCACTAAGATTTCCTTAAATATACCGGTATTTATGCTACAGTCTCCAAAAAAGCATGAGTTGAAGGGACGAACAATGATTAACTCATTTAAATTAAGAACAATGTTAATGATTTTGTTTGAACTGGCGGCAGTAGCGGGCTTCTGCGAAATCTGCAATGGTATGCATCCGGAAGGCAATATGCAGGAACTCTGCAAAAGGAACAGCCTGTCGAATGGTTTTTTCGGGCTCAATGATAAAGTTACCGACAGCGGTTTGGAATTCAACCTAAGCTATACCCAGCTGTATCAGCAGAATGTTCACGGTGGTCTTAGTACTCACCGTCGAGCGGGGCGCGTAACCGGCAGCTATGACCTTGAACTTTCGATAGATGCGAAAAAGCTTCTTGGAATAGAAGGCGGCAAATTCTATATACTGTCAGAAGGCGGTTTTTCGGATGGTATAGACGCTCCATCTGTGGGCAGCTATTTTGGTGTTAATGCTGACGCAAGCGGAAACCGTTCAATGGATATTACAGAGCTTTGGTATGAACAGTCGATGTTCGATAACAAACTGAAAATCCGATTCGGCAAACTCGACCTTACCGGCGGATTTGAATGCAGGGGATGTCCTGTTTCATTTGACGGCAGCAGTTATGCCAACGATGAAACGACACAGTTTTTAAACAGCGCTCTTGGTAATAATCCGACGATACCATTTCCAGATAACGGCCTTGGAGCGATTGTCCACTACAATCCAATTGAGTGGTGGTATTTTTCTGCGGGAATAGCCGATGCGCATGCCGATGCCAGAGAGACAGGCTTTGCTACCACATTCCGTGGCGATAGTCATTTTTTCAGTATAATTGAAACAGGAGTAACGCCGCAACTTGATTCAAAGAACGGCCCGCTTCAGGGTGCCTATAGAATAGGTCTATGGTATGACCCGCAGCCGAAAGCAAACACAGACCTTGCCGATGCTGGCGAAAGCTATCGTAATGATACAGGCTTTTATACAAGCTGCGACCAAATGCTGTTCAAGGAAAATGCTGACGCTGAAGATACCCAGGGTCTTGGCACATTCTTTAGATACGGTTATGCACCAAGCAAAACTAACGATATGACACATTTTTGGAGCGGTGGGTTTCAGTATCAGGGTCTGTTTGAAGGCAGGGATAACGATGTGCTTGGCGTTGGTTTCGCTCACGGCACGTTTAGTAACAAGGCTTCTGCGACCTATACCGAAGATTATGAAAGTATTCTGGAAGTTTATTATGATATGGAGATTACGCCATGGTGTCATATTAGTCCAGATTTGCAGTATGTTTCTAATCCAGGCGGTGTTAAAGGCGTAAGTGATGCTATAGTATTGGGCGTTCGCGTTCAGATAAGTCTTTAAAAAATTCGTAAAACAGATTTGAATAACAACAAAGGGCAGTTTCATTTTGGGACTGCCCTTTTTTTAAGCTGTCCGATAAAGAAAATTGGCGAAGATTTGCAGGCCGCATTTATAAAACCGGCGAGATATTAAGCTGATTTGTCGCGTCAAAACCGTGTTTTTATTGATTATAGGGGATAATCCCTACTAAACAGGCTCGCCTATGATGTCGATTTAGAACATAACCGGAAATAGGGACAATGCGAAAAAAAAAGTATCTGTGAGGTCTTACAATGGCAAAATCACTTTTAATCGTCGATGATTCTTCAACAATGAGAAAAATTATAATGAGAACGATAAGAATGTCCGGGCTTGATGTCGGAGCTACCGCTGAAGCCGGCAACGGCCTTGAGGCTATTGAGAAGCTCAAAGCCGAAAGATTTGATTTTATGCTCTGCGATATCAATATGCCCGAAATGGGCGGCGCAGAGCTTGTGCAGAAAGCAAGGCAGATGCCGGAGTGTGGAAATACGCGAATAATAATGGTATCGACAGAAAGTTCGGAGCAGCTTATTGAGGGGTTGCTTGCAAACGGAGCAAACGGCTATATAACCAAGCCGTTCACGCCTGAAAAGTTTCACGAAAAACTGTCGCCGTTATGGAATTAAATAAAAGCAGAAAGGGTAAAAACAATGTTGAGTAAAACGAGCATCGAGGAAAGCCTTCTTGACAGCGTAAAAGAAGTGTTTGAAACAATGATTTTTATGGACATCGAGCTGTCAGATGAAAATGAGCATATACTTGAAGGTCCGTCGTTTATGGGGCTGATTACGTTCAGCGGCGACGTAGAAGGCTGTCTTGGCGTATGCTGTACGAATCCGTGCGCAGCGACAATATCCGCCAATATGCTCGGCTCGGAGCCGGACAATCATGCCGGCGAGCAGGAAATGAAAGACGCCATGGGCGAAGTGGCAAATATGGTTTTAGGCAGTTTTAAGGCGAGAGCCGAGGGCGAGCTTGGCAAAATACAGGTTTCGATTCCAACCGTTGTTTGCGGCAGGGAGCTTAACAATGATATGGTTGCCAGAACTGAAAAAGTTCTGCTGAAAATAAATTTACAGGGCGAATATTTCGCCGAATTAACGCTGCTTTACAGGCAGACCGGAAAGTAATCCAAAAATATCATGATAGCGACACAGACAGACATCAGGACAGAGACTTTACGCCTTGCGACGGACGCGTTTGAAGCGTTTTGTGCCGATATAGAGGCAATGTTCGGCATAGGGATTAAATGCCAGACAAAAGAGCAGCAGTCCGGCAACGCCGACAGTCTGCAAAAACACTTTAAGAAACTTTGTGCCGTCAATACGGTCAAAGCGCAGGGAGCTGTCAACGGCAGTTTTTATCTGCTGCTGGGACAGGAGGCGTTATTTACAATGGCGGGCATTTTTGTAATGCTGCCTGAAAAGAAAATTCTTGAAAGTCGCAAATTCGGGACAGAGTCGCAGGCTCAAGCGATGAGCGATGCCATCAAAGAAGCGGGCAATCTGCTTGTCGGCACATGGGACAGGGTTTTTCGCGAGAATGTGCCATCGCACAAACATTTTTTGCAGACCGGCACATTTATCGGCAACCCGTGGCAAAACACCGAAAAACACATCGGCCTTGCCAAAGATGCCGTGCTGAATGCCTGTTTTTATGAACTCACAGCGGGCGAGTTTCCGCCGTTTGAATGCTGCGTCGTTTTTCCAGAAAGCGTATTTGTTCCCGAGCCGGAAGCGACAACAGAGGAAAAGACTCAAGAGCCGGAATCTGCCGCAGTCAAAGAAGTTGTTCAAAATAACGCTGTGGAAAATTCTCAAAAACAACCCCAGCAGCCTGTCGCTTCGATTAATCCGATTCCGGCAAGCGGAGAAAACGTAAAGGTTTTCCAGATACTTGATTTAAAAGCCCTTGATATTATGAACAGCGATATCAAATGGTGCGATCCGGGCTGCACGGTTGAAAAGGCTATGGAGCAGATGCAGCAGACAAGGGCTGATTATCTGCTTGTCGGCAGCGAGCAAAAGGCGCAGGGCGTTGTCGCGATGTCGGATTTGTCGGCGGCGATGAGCATATATTTGAGGCCGATGTTCGCAAAATGGAAACGCGAACTTGACGAAGCTACACTGCGAATAAGAGTACAGGCAATTATGAGTAAGCCGGTAAGATGTGTTTTGCCCGATACGCCGCTCGATGTTGTGGCCGAGAAAATTGTGCGGCTCGGCGGCTGCTTAGTCGTTATGGATATAAACGGAAAGACACTCGGCATAGTAACAAGCAAAGATTTCCTCACAAGATTTCTAAGGTAAAAATGGCAGAGAAACTTGAACAACTTGTAAATGAAGCGGCTCTTGCGGTCAACACGCTGGACGCGAGCGATAAAAAAGATTTACAAAATCTGCATAAGGTACTGGTGGAAATTGATTCTTCTGCAAAAACCGATGGACAGAAAAACATCGCCGCCGATGCCATTGGAATTATCGAATCCATACTTGAGCAGACCGGCCAGGCCTCATCCGAAATTATGGACAAACTTTCGCAGAGCATTTCATCTATTCAGCAATTACTCAATCAGGCGGAAAATGCAGCAGCCCCGGCGGCAGGGCAGGCGGAAACATCAAAACCCGCAACGCCTGCGGCGTTCAGCGAAGACGATTTGCCTCTCGTATATGATTTTATAACTGAATCGGGCGAACACATTCAAACCGCCGAGGCGGCAATGCTCGAAATTGAAACAAGCAATAATCCCGAAGCGATAAATAAGGTCTTCAGGGCGTTTCATACGGTAAAGGGATTGGCGGGATTTTTGAATTTGAAAGAGATAAATTCGCTCGCTCACTCGGCGGAAAATCTGCTCGTTCTGGCTCGCGACGGGAAAATAAAGCTCGATGCTGAAAGGGCGGATATAGTTTTCGAGTCGATGGACACTCTCAAAAAAATGGTCGCATCCGTAAAGACTGCCGCTGATACGAACTGTCTGCCTGAAAAATTCGCAGGCCTTGACAGCCTGGTTGAAAGACTTGGCGTTATAGCTGCAGGCGGTTCGACAAAAAATAAAGTTGAGCCTGAAAAAAAACTTTCTCCAAAAGAAGATAAACTGATAGAAACCATTTTATCCGTTCAGGACAGCGAAGACAAAAGGACGGTTATAAGAAGAGCCGAAGACCAGGCGAAAATAGCCGAAACCAAAACTGCCGAAGAAGACAGTATAAGAGTGAGCATCGGCAGACTGGACAAGCTTGTAAATCTGGCAAGCGAGCTGGTGATTTCGCAGCTTATGGTTTCAGAACAGGTCAAAACAGAGCTTCCGCCCGAACATCCTCTTGCACGCAAAGCAGCCGAGCAGAGCAAAATAATCAGGGATTTGCAGGACTTGTCGATGTCGATGCGAATGGTGCCTGTTCGTCCTGTTTTCCAGAAATTAGCTCGCCTTATCAGAGATTTGTCGAGAAAGGCTGGCAAGACAATCGACCTCGTTACGACAGGCGAAGATACCGAACTTGACAGAACCCTTGTTGACAAAATATCCGACCCGCTGGTTCATATGGTTAGAAACGCCGTTGACCACGGAATCGAAAACGCCTCGACCCGACAGGCATCCGGCAAAAAACCGACAGGCAAAATAGAATTAAGAGCATATCACAAAGCCGGCAGCATAATCATCGAAATCGTTGACGACGGCAAAGGTCTCGACAGGGACAGAATTCTGCAAAAGGCCGTCTCGCAGGGGCTCATACAGGAAAATAATAAACTGTCAGACGATGAAATTTATAAACTGATATTCCATCCCGGCCTGTCAACCGCTGAAAAAATTACCGATGTATCAGGCAGGGGAGTCGGAATGGATGTCGTCAAAAAAAACATAGACTCCATTTCCGGCAGAGTCGATATAACCACCACAAAAGGCCAGGGAACTGTGTTCACCATCAGCCTGCCTCTGACACTGGCGACCATAGAAGGACAGGTTGTGAAAATCGGCTCCAGCAGGTATATCATATCGGTTAAATCAATAGTTAAATCATTTCGGCCGCTCGATGGCCAGATTTCAACCATTCAAAATAAAGGCGAAATGGTTCTTGTGCATAACGAACTTATAAGAGTTGTAAGACTGCACAGGCTTTTTGGCATAAAAGACGCCAAACAAAATCCGCAGGAGGCGTTGTTTGTTGAAGTTGACCAGAACGGCTGCAAAGGCTGCCTGCTCGTCGATGAACTGCTTAGCCAGCAGCAAGTTGTTATTAAAAATCTTGGACATACGCTCGGCAGCATCAAAGGCATATCCGGCGCCGCGATTATGGGCGACGGCAGGGTGAGCCTTATTATAGATGCAGGCGGAATTCTTGGAATAGCGGACTAAAATGGAAACTATTATTACAAATTCGCCGAGCTTGAAAGAAGAAGATTTCGTCAGGATAAGCGATTTTATATATCAGCACTGCGGCATAAATCTCCACGACGGCAAGAGAGAGCTTGTTCACGCAAGACTGTCCAAAAGGCTTAGAAACAGCGATTTCAACAACTTTTCGGATTATATCGACTATGTACTCAAAAATCCCGACGACAGAGAATTTTCTCTGTTTATCGATTCGCTAAGCACAAATTTAACATCATTTTTTCGAGAAGAGCAGCATTTTGATTTGATGAGCGAAAAATTCCTTCCCGCTCTTCTCAAAATAAAAGAAAAAAATAACGATTTAAGGCTGCGTATCTGGAGCGCGGGCTGCTCATCGGGACAGGAGCCTTATTCCATCGCGATAAAACTTAACGAAGCGGTAAAGAACAATAAATGGGACATTAAGATATTAGCCACCGATATATCAAAAACTATGCTTGAAACGGCTCAAAACGGGCTGTATGACGAGGATAAAATTGCGCAAATACCAGCCGAGCTGCGAAATAAATACTTTTCGAGGCAGACGATAAGAGGCCGGAAATACTTTCAGGCGATGGGCGAACTGAAAGATATGATTATCTTCAAACATCTTAATCTTATGGAAAACTGGCCTGTAAAAGGCCCCATTGATTTTATTTTTTGCAGAAATGTTATGATTTACTTCGACAAACCAACCCAGCAGAAACTTGTTGAAAGATTCTGGAAACTGCTCGCAGGCGGGGGGGTTCTGTTCACCGGCCACTCGGAATCTCTTACGGGAATAAAACATTCCTTCAAATACATAAGTCCGACAGTCTATATGAAAGCGTAATATGCTAAGCGACATCATCGTTCAAATATCAGACGCGAAAGTATCAGCCAACGCCGCTGACAGAATCGTTACATATTCTCTCGGCTCCTGCATCGGACTTTGCCTGTACGACTATTCGCAAAAAGTCGGCGGAATGCTGCATTTTCAGTTGCCCGACTCAAAAATGGACAGCCATACCGCCGCGAGCAACCCTTTTAAATTCGCCGATACCGGAACGGAATTGCTTTTTGATAAACTCGTTTCAATGGGAGCGCATCCCAAAAAAATGAAGGTGGCGATGGCAGGCGGAGCGTCCATGGACGCGGGTCCCAAAGGCTTTGACATCGGCAAAAGAAATATCCTGGCGATTAGAAAAATGCTCTGGAAAAAAGGCCTTTTTATAGATGCCGAAGACCTCGGCTCAAACGGCTTTAGAAATCTTTATCTATCAATCAGCGATGGAACGGTAACTGTAAAAACCGCTGAAAGCACCACAACGCTATTATCGCCGGTGGCTTTTGCCGCCGCCAGACAGGCTGGGTAATCGCTATGGAAAACGTCAGAAAAGTCAGGGTGCTGATAGTCGATGACTCCGCGATGATTCGCAAGATATTGAGCGAGGGACTTGCCGGGCATAAAAATATCGAAGTGGTTGGAACCGCCGGCGACCCGTTTATCGCCCGTGATAAAATCATCAGCCTCAAACCGGACGTGCTTACGCTTGATGTTGAAATGCCAAGAATGGACGGCATAACATTTCTAAAAAAATTAGCGAAATACTATCCGCTGCCTGTAATAATTTTAAGTTCGCTCACCGAAAAGGGCGGCTCACTCGCGATGGAAGCTCTTGCCAGCGGTGCTGTTGACGTTTTCTGCAAACCGCAAATTCAATCCGGCGTTAAACAATTATGCAGCGAACTCGCTGAAAGAATTATAATCGCCTCCGGTGCCAACGTAAAAAACTGCATTAGAGAAGAATTCACAGAGCGAAAACCCGTTGCCGAAAAGCAGTATTTAGAGAAAACAACCTTGAAAGTCATCGCCATCGGCTCATCAACCGGCGGAGTGCAGGCTATACAGGCGGTACTTGAAAAAATGCCCGTCGATTCGCCAGGAATCGTAATCGTTCAGCATATGCCCGCAAATTTCACCGCGTCATTTGCCCAGCGGCTAAATGGTATGTTCGGATTGAACATTAAGGAAGCCACATCCGGCGACAGAGTTTTGTCCGGCAGAGTTCTTATCGCCCCCGGCGGAAAACATATGGTTTTGCAGCGTTCAGGAGCTGATTATTCGGTAGCTCTTAAGGATGGGCCGTTAGTTTGCCACCAAAAGCCGAGTGTCGATGTTCTTTTTGAATCGGTTGCAAAATACGCAGGCCCAAACGCCGTTGGCGCGATATTAACCGGAATGGGAAACGATGGCGCAGCAGGCCTGCTAAAAATGAGACAAAATGGAGCACACACCGTCGCACAGGACGAAAAATCCAGCGTCGTGTTTGGTATGCCCAAAGAAGCTATAAAAGTCGGAGCAGCCGAGCAGATTGCAAGCCTTTCAGACATCTCCGCTGAAATCCTCAAAATGGCGGGATACCAGAGCAGTTTGCAACTACAAACCGTTTAAAGGAATGCAAATTGTAGGGTGGGCTTTCTTGTCCGCCATAGCTGGTTCTTGCGTAGCCTTGTGCGAAGCAGAATAGCGGCGGCGGAAGCCCACGCGGTTATTGTCTAATTTAAAATTTAAAGTTGAAAGTGTAAAACCAAAATTAAAAACTTAAAACTGCATCTCATAATTTCGCCGACACTATAAATAGTTTTGAGTTTTCAGCTATGGCTTTGGGCTTTTAGCTTTAACTTTTAAACTGTTCGGCGCAGCCGATTCCACCTTCTGTCTACTGTATTCTGAATTCTGTATTCTCTTTTCACAACTGATAACCGATAATTGCGTTTCTTTTAATTTTTCACTCCATCTCCAACGTCCCATAATATATGAGACGTAACATTCGACCAGTAAAGGACTTATGAAAAACGTACACAGTAAACAACGTCTTTCGACACACACGCCTTAACACTTAACCCCGATAAAAAAAATGCTCATTTAACGTCGTACCGTCAAATGAGCGGAGCATTCCCAAAGAATAGGTTTGGATATGCCGGTAAAAATTATAACACACGAAAAGACCGTTATACAAACAAATTATTTGTTTGAACGGTCTTTTTTTGCGCACACACCGGAAATCTTCATCAGTCCTCTTGGGTAATCTCCTTAAAACGCCCTATGCCGCAACGTGCGGTGTAGGGTCGAAAACAATCGCCAAACAGGATATGGCAACGCTGGGAAGCGACCAGAGCGGTTTGGCGGGCTTATACAGGGAAGTGGGGCGGTCTTAACAGGCCGCTCCAGCCTTTAGTTTTCAAACTTCCCTGGCCAGCCCCAAAGCGATAAATCCCCTTTGACGCAGTCAAAGGACTTTTCAATAACTTTTTTTTAAGGAGTATTACAAATGGCAGAAAAACAAAAACCAGTTCTCGAAATCCGCTCCGGCAAAATCAAAGCGTCGGTCTGGGAGCGTGAGAAAACCCTGCAAAGCGGGCAAAAGGTCATAGACTACTCGATTAAGGTCGTAAAGTCATACCACGACGACAAAACAAAAGAGTGGAAAGAGACCGATTGCTTTTTCCCTGATGAACTTTTGACACTTGCGGCTATTGCCACAGAAGTCAATCGGCTTATCGGATTGGCAGTAACAAACAATATGTAATGGATTCGCAACCGACAGGGTCTATGTCTTTCTGGATAGGCCTTGTCGGTTTTTTTAAAAAAGTACAATGGAGTGTAAAAAATGGTTGCGATATTAGAGCAAAATTCAGAGGTTGAAAATGTGAACCCCCCCTATGTAAAACGGGGGTTAGATTCACAAAAAACAGTAACAGTTGGTATCCACTGGCTAAGAGCGTCCTTTGATAAGTCCTGCTATAACAGTCTTTTAGAGTTCACCTCTCTTTTTTTTGGTGAGTACGATGAGCAAAAATTTGGTTTATGGCGTTATGACCGCTCAATTAACTGGCCTGTTGGGGTAAGTTTGAACTACCAAAGCAGCGATGAAAGGGACGAAATCACAAAGGGGAAAGTAACATTAGAAGTTCAGGGCAAGGCTCTTGATGGTTTGTCGTTTTCCGATATTGAAATCCTGCTTGATGGACTGCGAATTTTTGAGCCACAGGTAGGGCGTTTGGATTTGTACTTTGATGATGTCCACAGGGTGATAAGTCCGGCAATGCTACACCGTAAAGTAGTTCGGCTTTCAAAAGATGGCAAGAGGGTTTTAAAGGCTGATTTTTCGGGGTTCAGAAAATGCAGCCGAAAAGATGATATGGACGCGACTAAAGGCCGTGAATTTGACACTGTTACTTTCGGCAAAAGAGGCTCTAAAGGCAACGGAAAATTTTTGCGGGTTTATGATAAGGAATTAGAATCTGATGGAGCAAATAACGCTATACGCTGGGAATTGGAATTAAGCGGCGATAAGTCAAACGCCGTGTATAAAGCGTTATGTTGCAATTCCGGCGATGTTGAAAAAATGGCAAAGGTTATAAGTTCTACTATCGGCGGTTGTATTGACTTTGTACATCGTACAGGCGATAAGAATATAGGCCGATTAGAACGATACGAATTTTGGGATTATATTTTATTCCTGCTTGGAGCGGCGAAAATCGAAAATAAACCTGTCAAAAAGTCTATCGAGAAAAGCAAGGAATGGATTGAACGGCAGGTAACGAAATCGCTAACGGCAATCAAAAAGGCTTTCGGAGATAGAGAGTTTTTCGAGTGGTTTTTGTCGCTGATAGAAACCGAACAGCCTTTGTCCGCTGCGCACTTGAACGCAATCGCTGAATACAAACAGACACAGGAAAGCAAAGGCAAGGCGTTTGAAGTTGCTTACATTAAAGACTTTTTCAATGAACGTGGTTTGACGTTTGTTTATTAGGTGATATATGAGCGAAACGATAGAAGCTATTTTGCGGCAATTACAGCATTGTTTGACAGAACATAAGCGATGTAGCACGCACAAACACGCCATAGTAAAAGACCGGCATAATGGTACAGTTCAATTTTATTGCGGCTATATTCCGGCTGGTAAGCTGATTTTTAAAATAACAGATGACCATTTAAAACACGGCTTAACACCGGCACAGTGGAATCAAATATCAGTTTCAATCTTGAAAGCGAAAACCGACAATGAAACAATGCCCGAATTGCAAAAAACTTTTTTCTAAAAATCAGGATAACTTTTTTTTCTGCGATGATTGCGGCTGGTTTATGCTGAATGACAAAAACGAATTTCAGCCTTGCGATGAGCCGAAAGCC
>MHXU01000001.1 GCA_001824555.1 Planctomycetes bacterium GWC2_45_44 | reverse complement strand
CTGCTTGATGCGATAACGACTTTGCTTCCGCCGCCGGTCAATGACGACAGCGAGCATACCAAGGCTCTGATTTTCGACAGTCATTATGATGGGTATCGCGGTGTAATTTGTTATGTCAGGGTTGTTTCCGGCAGTCTGAAAGTCGGCGACAAAGTGCTGATGATGAGCACCAACAGGAATTATCTGATTACCGAACTGGGCAAATTCACGCCTGCGATGAAAAAGACAGATAGTCTTGGTCCGGGCGAGGTCGGCTACGCAATCGCCAATATCCGAACTTTGTCCGATGTAACGGTCGGCGACACGATAACGCACAGCAATAATCCTTCGCCGAACGCGCTGCCCGGCTATAAAAAACCGCTGCAAATGGTGTTCAGCGATTTTTATCCCGGCAACGATACCGAGTATTCGAAGATGCGTTCTGCGTTTGACAAGCTGTCGCTGAACGATACGAGTTTTACGTTTGTGCCGCAGAACAGTCCTGCTCTTGGATTTGGTTTTCGATGCGGATTTCTGGGTCTGCTGCATATGGAGATTGTTCAGGAACGGCTTGAACGCGAGAATAATATCGAAGTCGTGCAGACTGCTCCGACTGTAACTTATGAAGTGGTCGAAACATCGGGCGAGGTTTATAAAATTGATTCGCCCAGCCAACTGCCGGAGCGCACGCTTATACAGGAGCTTCGCGAGCCTTATGTGAAGCTTGAGATTATTACGCCCAAGGACAGTATCGGCGGGATTATGAAACTTGCCGAGTCCAAAAGATGCACGCTGACGAAAACCGATTATATCAGTCCGACGAGGGTGATGATGGGTTTTCACGCGCCGCTTGCCGAGATAGTTTATGATTTTTATGACCAGCTCAAGGGTATAAGCAGGGGCTATGCGACGATGAATTATGAACTTGTCGGGTTCGAGCCGGGCGAACTTGTCAGGATTGATATTCTTGTGAATAAAACCGTCGTCGATGCGTTGAGTTTGATAGTTCACCGCTCGAATGCAGAGATGCGCGGGCGCAAAATTCTCGAAAAACTTCGCAAGGCGATTCCGAGGCATCAATTCGAGATTCCGCTTCAGGCGGCAATCGGCGGAAAAATTATCGCGCGAGAATCCATTAAGGCATTCAGAAAAGACGTAACCGCCAAACTCTACGGCGGCGACGTTACCCGAAAAATGAAACTGCTCAAGAAGCAGAAAGAGGGTAAGAAACGAATGAAGAATATCGGCAACGTGGAAATTCCGCAAAAAGCGTTTATGAGTATTCTTGATACGAGCGAATAATTAGTAGCCAATAGCCAGTAGTCAATAGTCAGTAGGTGGGATCGGCCTGACGGTCGAGACTATTTAAATTTGTCCGGTTGAACAGACTGTAATATTTGTGTCCATCGGCTGGCTTTGTTCGGAAGGTTTGAAGGGCAGAGGCTCTGCGAATTGAACGGCTACCTGTCTTAAATTACTGCCGGCGATGCCCGCTCGACATATTTTCGCGGTGCGAGTAAATTTTCTCCGCGCGAAGATTCCATCAGGCGTAAAGAATGGCACTGAAAATCTGGCGGTTATCTGTCTGCCGGCTTCTACGCTGCCGGGCTTGTTAAGACACATAAACGCCATTCCTCCGCTGCTGACATCAACCATTTGTCCCTGTAAGGTTCTGGTTTTTTTGTCGGTATCGAAATAAACGCTGCCGCTGATTTTGAGGCGTTCTTCTCTTCGCCGCTCCTTAAAGCCGTTGCCGGCGGCGTTGTCGGAGCCTTCACTCAAAATACATAACGTCTTTTCGACAATAGCCTTCCACTGATTTTCGTCGAAGCCGTGAACGATTGTTTCCGGCGAAATGTGAGCTATAAAGCGGGCGTTTTTGGGCATTACGATTCTCGCGCCGCAGATGAGTTTGCTGTTAAGAATGTAGAGATTCAGCGGTGCCGAAGTCGCTAAAGGCCGATTCGCAATCGCCTGCGAAATTAACTGTTCTATCTGATAAGTGTCCATAGCCATATTATCGGCAGAATGCGTCAGGAATATTTAAGTTAAAAAATCCAGAAAAAGTGGAAATTTTTATTTGACATACTATATATAGGCTTTAGAATACCTTGTGGTCAAAATGTTGTAGTGATTCCGGCAGGAAAGTATCGTGAAATGTCCGTATTGCAAGGAAGATTCTGATAAGGTAATCGATTCGCGTTCGAGCGAGGCGGGCAGGGTGATTCGCCGGCGAAGGCAATGTCTGCTTTGCGGCAGAAGGTTCACGACTTATGAGAAAGTCGGCGAGAGTTTTAAGCTCAACGTGATAAAGAAGGACAATTCGCGAGTTCCTTACGACAGGGACAAAGTAATCGCCGGTCTTCAGAAGGCCTGTTATAAAAGGCCTGTCTCTTCTGAACAGATTCAGCAGATTGCTGACAGGGTTGAAGAAGAGATTTTCAGGCATTCTGACAAAGAGGTAAGCTCAAAATTTGTCGGCGAGAGTACGATGAAACATTTGCGAGCGATTGACAAGGTTGCGTACATCCGGTTTGCCAGCGTTTATAGGGAGTTTAATGACGCAGGCGAGCTTATCGATGAGGTCAGACAGGCGATTTCCGAATCCGACGATGTAAATCAGCCAAAATTATTTATGGATAAATAAAAAATTGAGGGTCTTGCAGGACGATGCAGCTGACAGTAATAAAAGCTGATGGTACGCAGGAAGAATATCTGCACACAAAGGTTATGGCTTGTCTTGTCAATGCCTTTGGGTGTGCGGACGAGGGATATGTCTCCGCCGCGTCAGAACTTGCCGAGACCGTAACTTATTATTTGTATAATCAGCGCGACGGCGACAGCATATCAAGCGGGGAAATTTTTTCGATAATCCAGGCGGTTCTGTCGAGTACGGGTTATGATTTTGCCGCCGAGAATCTGTCAATTCACAATCAAAAAAGAAATCTTTTAAGAACGAGAATTGAAATTACGAAAATTAACACGGAATCCGATAGTTTCGAGTTGCCCGGCGAGGCGGATTGCTGGAATAAATCAAAAATAGTTCACGATTTGCAAATCGAGCGGAGACTTGACATTGCGACAGCGAGAACTATCGCTTCAATGGTGGAAGAAAAAATTATTAACTCGGGAATAAGAAATTTTACAACAGATTTTATCAAATTTCTTGTCATTTCACAAACACAGGCTATAATTTCAGCGCAGCAGCAGTTGAAATTGTCAGCCAATGCTGAAAAAAATGTATTTGAAAATGATATGGCCACGGACGGGCATCTCAGGCAGTCGCAAAAAGGACTTTGCCCCGTTGGAGTGTAAGCAGGTTGGAAGAATTCCAAAATCCATTGCCGACTCGAATAAACTGCCTGAGTTTTTTTTGTTAAGCATCGGACTGATGAGCGTTTGCCAGTGAACACAAAATTCAAATCTGACCGTTTAAATGACCCTGTGATTAAGTACGCCGGCAAAAATGTCGTCTGGCTTTGTCAAAGTCAGACGGCCGCCGATGCGATGGCGTTTCTAAAAAAACAAAACATCGCGGACGAAATTGTCTATATTTATATAGTTGACGATGATGAGCGTCTTGTCGGCGTGCTGCCGCTGCGGAAATTATTGAACAGCGATTCTAAAACCAGACTATCGGATATTATGCTCGACAGGGTAGTTTCAATTCACAGCGACGCTACGGTACTCGATGCGTGCAGAAAATTCCTTGAGCATCGTTTTCTTGCGCTGCCGATTGTGAACAAGCAGGGGAAAATAGAAGGCGTAGTGGATATAACGCTGTTCACCGATGAGGTCAGCGCATTCGCCAGAAAAAGCGAGCAGGACAATGTGTTTCAGCTTATAGGCATTCATTTGGCGCACGGCAGGCGGCTTTCGCTGGCCAAAAGTTTCAAAGACCGTTTCCCGTGGCTGATGTTTAATATCGTAAGCGGACTAATCTGCGCGTTTATAGCGGGGCGGTACGAGCTGCTCATCAGCGAAATTACAATACTGGCGATGTTCATCACGATTATTCTGGCGATGGCAGAGAGCGTAAGTATGCAGTCGATGACGATTACGCTGCAGGCATTGTCAGCCAAAAAAATTTACTGGAAGCACTTTCTCAAAACTCTGCGTATGGAATTATTTATTGCTTCGGCGCTGGGCATCGGCAGCGGGATAACGGTCGGTCTGATAGCGTTTATCTGGAAAAGGCAGATGATGCCCACGGTTGTCATCGCGGCGAGCATTTGTTTTGCGATGATTAGCGCGTGCCTGCTCGGCATAATAATACCCGCGGCTATTCGGAGATTCCGCATCGACCCAAAGGTCGCATCGGGTCCGATTGTGCTTGCGGTTTCTGATATTGTGACGCTGATATTTTATTTTAATCTCGCCCGACTGCTTATAGGCTAAATTTAATAACTATCAGCTTTTTATTACATTAACGCATCGCTCGCAGAGGTCTGACTGTTCGGCGTTTGCCCCGACGCTCGGCCAGTAATTCCAGCAACGCTGGCATTTTTTATGGCTGCTCTTTTGAGCATTTACCAATTTATCCGATTTCTTCTTTTCGATTTTTACTTCGCTCACGATGCAAAGTGCGGCGAAATTATCTAATCCAAATTTTTCGACAACATTTATCAATTCGCTATCATCGGTGTTGATGATAATTGACGATTCCTGATTGCTGGCAATCTGTTCGTTTTTGCGCAGGCCTTCGAGTTCTTTGAGAACCTCATCTCGCAAGCCCATTAGCTTTTCCCATTTTGCTTCGTCTTTTTTCCAGTCAATTGAAACATCAACCTTCGGCATAGAAAGCAAATGCACGCTGTCAGCGACTTCGGCCTTTACTTCCATCGCTTCATAAATTTCCTCGGCGGTGTGGACGAGAATCGGTGCAAGCATTCTGTTTAGGCTGTCGAGGATTTTGAACATCGCGGTCTGTGCGCTTTGGCGGGAGAGCGAATCTTTGCTGTCGCAATAGAGCCTGTCTTTCAGAACATCCATATAAATACTGCTCATTTCGACCGAGCAGAAATTGTAAATCAGCGTATAGACTTTGTGGAAAAGGAAATTTTCATAAGAATCCGAAACCTCTGCAATCAGCTTTTGCAACTGCTGCAACGCCCATTTGTCAATTTCGTACATCTGGTCATAAGCGACGGGATTTTTCGCAGGGTCAAAGCCCGACAGATTGCTTAGCAGATAGCGGATTGTATTTCTGATTTTGCGGTACGCATCCTGCAATCTGCTGATTAGCGTATCGCTGCATCGCATATCTTCCTGATAGTTGACGCTCGATACCCAAAGACGCAGAATGTCCGAGCCGTATTTGGTGATTTCTTCCTGCGCGTTGACGTAGTTGCCAAGCGATTTGGATTGCTTTCTGCCCTGGTCGTCAACGGTGAAGCCGTGCGTTAGAACGGTTTTGAATGGTTCGCAGCCGATTGCGCCCAGTGCCGGCAAAAGCGAAAGCTGAAACCACCCGCGATGCTGGTCGGAGCCTTCCAGATATAAATCGACCGGCACAGGCCAGCCAGCCTGTTTTGCGACGCTGTGCCAACTGCATCCGCTTTCAAACCAGACATCGAAAATATTTTCTTCCTTTTTCAAATCGTCGAAAGTAAAACCTGCGGGCAGTTTGAAATTTTCGCCGAGAATTTCTTTTGGCGAATCGGTGAACCAGCTATCCGAGCCTTTTTTGCGGAAATGCTCCGCGACTGCCAATACGGATTCTTTCGTGATAAGGCTTTTCTCATCGGAATTATAAAATACCGGTATCGGCATCCCCCAGCAGCGTTGTCTGCTGATGCACCAGTCGGGACGCGATTCGAGCATACCGGTAATTCTCTTTTGACCCCAGGCTGGAACCCATTTTACCTGAGGGATTCTTTCGAGTGCAAGTTGGCGCAGTGATTTGCCTGACGGCATTTGATTGTCAACGCTGATGAACCACTGCTCTGTCGCGCGGAAAATGACGGGCATTCTGCTTCGCCAGCAATGCGGATAACTGTGCGTGATTTTGCCTTCGGCGAAGAGCAAGCCCTTGCCGGCAAGATGCTCGTTGACTTCTTTATCGACTTTCAGAACATTTTTGCCGCACAGCCAGCTCGGTACGGTTTGGTCATAGCAGCCGTCATCTTTTACCGGCGAATAGACAGCCAGATTATGCTGCATACCGGCGTGATAGTCTTCAACGCCGTGGCCTGGCGCGGTGTGAACAAGGCCTGTGCCGTCTTCGGTGGTAACGAAATCGCCGCCGATTACGATGTATGCGTCTTTGTCGGTTGGATTTTTTTCTATGAATGGGTGTTCGTATCGCAGACCGATTAGGTCGCGGCCTTTTACGGTTTTTTCGCTAACGGCGTAATCGGTTAAATTCCCTGCGGCCTTGACAGCCTCAAGACGAGCCTGTGCGACGATGGATGTGATTTTTTTGCCATTGTGTGTATAGCTAACGGCAACATAGTCTAAATGCGGATTAACTGTTATTGCCAAATTTGCCGCGAGTGTCCACGGCGTAGTCGTCCAAATCATAAAACAAACTGTGCCGCTGTTATCATTGGCCAGACCGAGTGATTTTAATTTTGCCGCGGATTCTGCGACAACAGGGAAATTTACAAAAATGCTCGGCGAGGAAATATCCTGATATTCGAGTTCGGCATCTGCCAAAGCGGTTTGGCAGCCGACTGACCAGTGAATCGGTTTCAACTGTTTATAGACTAATCCTTTTTCGACGAGCGCGGCGAAAACTTCACACATTCCCGCTTCGTATTGCGGCTTCAAAGTCAAATATGGATTTTCAAAATCGCCGAATATGCCCAAATCCTTAAATTGTTTCGTCTGGAGCTTGACGTATTTGCTTGCGTATTGTTTGCAGAGTTTTCGGATTTCGAGTTTGTCCATCGTTTTGGCTTTTTCGCCGAGTTCGGCCATAACCTTGACTTCAATTGGCAGGCCGTGGCAGTCCCAGCCGGGGACGTAGGGCGTTTTGAAGCCGGTCATCGTTTTATATTTGAGGACAATGTCCTTGAGGACTTTGTTGATTACGTGTCCCATGTGAATATCGCCATTGGCGTAGGGCGGGCCATCGTGCAGCGTGTATTGGGGACAATCCTTTCGGGCATTCTGAATTTTTGTATAGATAGCGGCCTTGTCCCAGCTTTTGCGCCTAATCGGCTCCTGCTGGGTGAGGTTAGCCTTCATTGCGAATTTTGTCTGCGGCAAATTTAAACTTGCCCGATAGTTGCTTTTTTCTTCAGTCATTAGTTTCTCACTTCTCACTTCTAATTTCTAACTTCTCTGCGTCTCCCCAGAGCAGTTCCAAATCGTAATAATCTCTGAACTCTTCATTGAACAGGTGGACGACCACATCGACAAAATCGAGTAATACCCATTTGCCCTGTTCCATACCTGCCTTGCCGAAAGGTCGTAATTTGTGTTTGTGGCCGAATTCGAGGACTTCTTCGGCGACGCTGCAAATCTGTCGGTCGGAAGTGCCGGTCGCGATTAAAAAATAATCGGTCGCCGGGCTTTTGCCAACAAGGTCGAGTATGACAACGTCTTTGCAATTTCTTGCTATTGCGATTTTCGCAGCCTCAATCGCGAATTTCTTGGAGTCGATTAAAGCTGTTTTTTTCTTTTTTACGGCTGTTTTCTTAACAGCGTTTTTTTTTACAGCTGCCTTCTTTATGGTCGATTTCTTAACGACGGTCTTCTTTGCGGTAGTCTTTTTCTTTGCCAACTTTACCTTTCCAAAATTAAAAAAAAAACGGGGTCAGGAATGGTTCCCGACCCCGCTTAGGATACAATTAAAAGCTGCTCAAGTCAACTATTTGCTCAAATGCAGGAAATCTGAGACCATCGGAGCGAATTTAACGATAACGCCTGTAAATACGACGCTGACCATACACATCAGCTTAATCAGGATGTTCATACTCGGACCGGCTGTGTCCTTGAATGGGTCGCCGACTGTATCGCCGACAACAGCAGCCTTATGAGCAGGCGAGCCTTTTCCGCCATGAGCGCCTCTTTCGATGTACTTTTTGGCGTTATCCCAGGCACCGCCCGAATTGTTGAGTGAAACTGCCAGTGCGAAACCGCAGGATACGCTTCCTGCCAGCAGACCCATAACGCCCTCGACACCGAGGAGCAGGCCTGTCAGCACCGGAGCGATAATCGCCAGTAAAGAAGGCAGAATCATTTCCTTCTGTGCCGCCGCGGTGGAAATTTCCACGCATTCGGCATAACTTGGTTTTTCAGTTCCATTCATAATGCCGGGATGTTCTCTGAATTGTCTGCGAACTTCATTAACCATTTTGCCCGCAGCGCGTCCGACAGCCTTCATCGACATCGCTACGAAGACAAACGCCATCATACAGCCGATAAACAAACCGCAAATGAGTTTAGGATTGATGATATTGAGGTCATAAGCCGCTACGAAATCCATCAGCGAAGCGGTCTTGACGTTGACGATTTCAGGAATGGCGGCGCCAACGGCCTGTGCCTTTACCGTAAGAGCGGCAAAACTTGCCTGTGCCTTATCGGCAACCTGGTCGGTATAGAAAGAGATGTTGCCGACCTGATAAAGACCGTCAACAGATTTAACAGCCATTCTGCCAATCCAGATTCTAACTTCTTCGATATAAGCGGCCAGCAGAGCAAGGGCGGTCAAAGCGGCTGAACCGATTGCGAAGCCTTTGCCTGTCGCGGCTGTTGTATTGCCGAGTGAATCGAGAGCATCTGTTCTCTTGCGGATTTCAGCAGGCAGATGACTCATTTCAGCGTTTCCGCCTGCGTTATCAGCGATTGGGCCGTAAGCGTCTGTCGCAAGTGTAATGCCGAGAGTAGCGAGCATACCGACAGCGGCAAAGCCTATGCCGTACATACCCATTGCCATATTGGTAAATCCGCCTGCGAAAGCATAAGAACACAAAATACCGGCTACGATTGTCAGTACTGGCAGACCTGAAGAGTACATACCTGTTGCGAAGCCGTCGATAATTACTGTTGCCGCGCCCATAGGAGCCTGGTCAGCAATGCCTCTGGTCGGTTTATATTCATCGGATGTGTAGTATTCGGTGAATTGGCCGATTAACACGCCTGCGATGAGACCGGATACGACCGAACCGAAAACGCCCCAGCTAATCCAGCCGGCAAATACCAAACCGACAACAGCGACGAGAATCAGAACTGAACTGCCCAACGTTCCCATCAGCAATGCGCGAAGAAGATTTTTCTGTGATGCGTCTTCTTTGCATCTTACCATATACATACCGATAATAGAGAGAACCGTTCCGATGCCCGCTACAATCATTGGAGCAAGAACGGCCTTGAGCGGGTCCATTCCATATTGAGATAAAACGGTGAGCGGCAGAGCGGCACCCAGAGCGGCGGTTGCGAGAATCGAGCCGCAATAGCTTTCATAAAGGTCAGCGCCCATACCTGCTACGTCGCCGACGTTATCGCCGACGTTATCAGCGATTGTGGCTGGGTTTCTTGGGTCGTCTTCCGGAATGCCGGCTTCGACTTTACCGACGAGGTCAGCTCCGACGTCAGCAGCCTTTGTAAAGATACCGCCGCCGACACGAGCAAACAGAGCCTGTGTTGATGCGCCCATACCGAACGTAATCATTGTCGTGGTGATTTCGACTAATTTGGTGCTTGGGTCCATTCCCGCGTGAACTAATGTTAAGCGGAAGAGTTTCAGACCTTCAACCATATGAGCGGAAGTATAGACAAGCTTGTCAAGAATCAGATACCAGATTGCGATGTCCAAAAGGCCGAAACCTACGACAATCAGGCCCATAACCGAGCCGCTGCGGAAAGCAACCTGCAATGCCCTGTTAAGGCTGTGTGTCGCGCCTTGAGCGGTTCTGCTCGATGCGTTTGTCGCGGTTTTCATACCGATGAAGCCACACAGGCCGCTGAATAAGCCGCCTGTCAAAAACGCTACCGGCACAAACGGGTTTTGAATTCCGTAATATGCCAGAACAGCGAAAATTGCGCTAAGCAATACAAAGATGAAAAATACTACTTTATACTGTCTGAACAGGTAAGCGTAGGCGCCTTCACGAACGTAAGAGGCGATTTCTTCCATAGTCTTGTTGCCTTTTTCGGAATTCATCATTTGCTTAAAGAATACATAAGCAAAGAACAACGCAGCCAGCGAAGAAATTGGCGCTATCCACCAAATCAGCGGCGTACTCGATGCCGTCTGGGCTGTTTGAGTTACTGTTTCGACCACGGCAGGGATACTCTCCTCTGCCAGCGCGGTCGCGGCTGATATTCCGATACCAGCCAGAATGCCGCTTGCCATTCCTTTGTATTTCACTTTTGACTCCTATATTGAAAAAGTAATAAGTTTAAAATTAGCGACAGTGTAAGGATATTGCGTCTGCTTGCAAGGATTATTTTCGTTACTTTTAGGAATTTAATAAGATATGGACATTTGCTGTCTTGTTGCTATCCCCTAATTCTACCACTGCGCTTCGTTGGCGTAAGGGCCGATATAGCCTTTTGGTTTTTCTTTGGTGCGGGATTTTATTATCGCTTCAGCGATTGCCAAATCCGCCTTTGTGGTGATTTTGATATTTGATGAATCGGTCTGCACGATTGCGACCTTATGCCCCAGAGCCTCAATCAACTGCGAATCATCGCTGATTTTTGATTTGTCTAAGTTTTCGAGATTGGCGTAGGCTTTTTTCAGCAGGTCTTTTTTGAAAACCTGTGGCGTTTGCGCTTCAAACAGCCCGGCTCGTTCAACGGTCTGAACAATTTCTCCGTTTTCGACTTTTTTCAGCGTTGCGACGACGGGGCAGGCCAGCATTGCCGCTCCGGTTTTTTCCGTGAGTTTGAAAACATCATCGAGCCATTTTTCCGTCAGGCAGCATCGTACCGCATCGTGAATTGCCACGATGTCGATATCGTCTTTGACTAAAGAAAGAGCCTTTGCGACTGTTTCAAAGCGTTCGCTTCCGCCGATACAGATTTTTACGCCGTGAAAGCTCATATTTGCCCCGTGAGTGATTTTGAACATTTCCTCATCTTCGGCGGGGATTGACATTATTATTTGTTTGATATTGTCTTTGCCGGCAAAAAATTCGATACTTCGCAGAAATGCAGGTCTGCTTGCGACATCAGAAAATTGTTTTTTCTTCACAGCTTCGAGGTTATGGCGCTGGTCTTTAACAAACCGCTGACTGCTTCCCGCCGCACAAATTATTACCGCAATGTTCATATAAAGACCTCAGAAATCAGACTTCAGACATCAGAGTTTATGCGGATTTCTGACATCTGAAGTCTGACATCTATATTTATCAGCGAAATCAGCGTAATCTGCGATTAATTTTTTTTAGCTACAGCCCATCGAGTTGCCGCAGTTGAAGCATTTGTAGCAGCTTCCATTGCGGACGGTAATCGAGCCGCAAATATCGCACGCCGGCGCGTCATCCTGAAAATGCTCGAACTGCGAATTGAACTGCTGCATCGCAACCGCTTCGGTGCCTGTCTCGCTGTCGCCTTTGACTATCGAATTTACCATCGAGACCGCTCTATCGGCGATATTGCCCAATCTGTTCTTATCAATTCTGCCTTGCGGTTCAATGGCTTTTATAGGAGGCTTGACGGCCACGGCCTTTGCCTCTGCGATTTTCTTGGCCAAATCCTTTGTCTTTTCGACAAGCGTCTTGGCGGTCGTGTTGGTCTTATTATCCGAAGGGTTGCTTTCGCCTCTGTTCGGCGTGTTCTTTTCCGCGTAGCCGGGGATAAACTCACAGCCCATCCAGCAGAAAATATAGTCAATCAAACTTTTTGCGAACGGAATATTCTTATTCGAGGTCATACCTGATGGTTCAAATCTTGCGTGTCTGAACTTGTCAACTAATGTAACTAACGGCACGCCATACTGCAATGACATCGAAACGCACGTTCCGACCACATCCATCAGGCCGCCAACCGTGCTGCCTTCCTTTGCCATTGTGATAAACAATTCGCCCGGCTGGCCGTCCTCGTAAAGCCCGACGGTCAGATAGCCTTCGTGCCCGGCAACGGAAAATTTATGCGTAATGCTCTTTCGCGTTTCAGCTAATCTTCTTCTGAATGGTTTTGCCGCGACGGCTTTCTTTTCTGTCTTGTCGATTTTGGATTCGTCTTTATGCTCGTCTGTTTTGACGGGCTGGAGCATTTTCGAGCCATCCCTGTAAATCGCAACTGCCTTTAAGCCCATCTTCCAGCCTTCGATGTAAGCGGTCTTAATTTCTTCCGCGGTCGCTTCTTTGGGCATATTGATTGTCTTGCTGATTGCTCCGCTTATGAAAGGCTGAACAGCGGCCATCATTTTCAAGTGAGCCGCGTAGTGAATGCTTCTTGTGCCTTTCTGCGGCCTGAACGCACAATCGAATATCGGCAGATGTTCTTTGTCTAACTTTTTGCTCGTCTCGATTGTATCGTCTTTGTCAATTTCATCGCAGATAACTTTAATGTCCTCGGCGTTGTAGCCGATTCTTTCCAATGCCATAGGCACGGTTCTGTTGACGAGTTTCAGCATTCCGCCGCCGGCGAGCAGTTTATATTTTACCAGTGCGATATCAGGCTCAACGCCAGTCGTGTCGCAATCCATCATAAACCCGATTGTGCCGGTCGGAGCAAGTACTGTTACCTGTGCGTTGCGGAAACCGAATTTCGTTCCTGCATCCAAAGCGTTATCCCACGCGTCTTTTGCGCCGCTCAACATATAATCGGGACACTGCACTTCCGATATGTTTTTGCATCGCTGACGGTGCATATTGATTACGTTCAGCATCGGCTCTTTATTTTCGGCAAATTTCTCGAACGTTCCTTTAATCGAGGCCAATTCCGCGCTGACGGTATAAGCCGTGCCGGTCATAATTGCGCTGATTGCCGATGCCCAGACTCTTGCCTGTTCGCCGTCGTAGGGCAGAGCAAGGCTCATAATCAAACTTCCGAGATTTGCAAAGCCAAGTCCCAATGGCCTGAAATTGTGGCTGTTTTCGGTTATTGGAGCGTTTGGATAGCTGCCGTTATCGACGAAAATTTCCTGTGCGATGATGAACAGTCTTACCGCCGCCTTGAATCTGTCAACGTCGAACGAGCCGTCTTCGTTTCTGAATTTCATCAGGTTCAGCGATGCCAGATTGCACGCCGAGTCGTCGATGAACATATATTCGCTGCATGGATTGGAAGCGTGAATCGGAGCGGTGTTCGGGCAGGTGTGCCATTTGTTTATTGTTGAATGATACTGCAAACCAGGGTCGCCGCAGACTCTTGTGCCTTCAGCGATGAGGTCGAGCAGTTCGTTTGCTTTGTATTGAGCCGATGGTTTTTTGCTGGTTACTTCGTGGGTTGTCCAGATGTCGTCTCTTTCCGCAGCCTGCATAAATTCGTCCGTTACTCTTACGGACAGATTGGCGTTTTGGAACATTACGCTGTTATATGCTTCGTTATTGAAAGCTCCGCCGTAGCCTGCGTTAATCAAAGCTCGAGCTTTCTTCTCTTCTTCCATTTTGCAGCAGATAAAATCCTTCACGTCAGGGTGCGTAATCATCAAAGACTGCATTTTAGCGGCTCTGCGTGTTTTACCGCCTGATTTTACAACCGCGGCGATTTGGTCATAGACCCTCATAAAACTCAATGGCCCGGATGGTCTTCCGCCGCCTGCTAATTTTTCCTTGCTGCTACGAAGCGTCGAAAGGTCTGTTCCTGTGCCGGAGCCGTGTTTGAACAGCATAGCTTCGCTTGTCGCCAGCCGCATAATGTCGTCCATCGTGTCTTTTACCGACTGGATAAAACAGGCTGATGCCTGCGGATATTCATAACTGCTTTTGCACGGCACTGCTTTTCCCTGTTCGTTGTCCCAGTGCCAGTTGTGTTCGCTGCCCTTAATGCCATAGACATCCGCCAGACCCACATTGAACCAGACCGGCGAATTGAACGAGCCGTACTGATTGACGCAAAGCCATGTTAGTTCGCTGTAAAAATTATCAGCGTCCTGCTGCGATGCGAAATACCCGTCTTTTTGGCCTCTGTCTGCTACGGTTTTGCAGACGCGATGAACCAATTGTTTTACGGAATGCTCTCTGTTTGTTTCGATGTCGCCGTAGAAGTATTTGCTAACAACGACTTTTGTCGCAAGCTGACTCCAGCTCGCAGGCACTTCGATATCGTTTTGCTCGAAGACCACTTCCCCGTTGTCGCCGGTAATTTTCGCTTGTCTTGTCTCCCACTCTATCTCGTCAAATGGATGCACCGCAGGCGTTGAAAAAATCTGGCTTACTTTCAGACCCTTTGATTTGCCTTGCCCCGGACTTTTCCAGTTTTGCAGTCCGCTTCTTTCATTTCTTTCCGAAGAACCATTTGAGTTGTTTGTCATAGCCATAATATATGTATCTCCCTAAGAATCCGTTCCGGGTTTATAAATCCTTTACTTTGATGCCCAATAAAGACAGTAACGCCTTCTATATTTTCTTAATTTCCAGCAAATCGGGCAGGCTTTACGCTATTATCTGTGCCTCCCTGCAAAATATACCTCCTTGATGTAAAATACACAAGATATTGTATATGCTGATGTTTCCAGGGCAACATATTGGGTTTTGTTGCCTTTTGTAATACTAAACCCTTACAAGATTTTAATCAACATTAAAAAGTGAAAAATTTGTTAGAATTTTGTTAGTCCTTGTCATTTATAGACCTGTGAAAGAAATTTTTTTTGCTCCGTCCTGTGATTTTTTAGCGGCGATTTTATGAGACGTTTTCGGCAAAAACAATTTTGTTTCGTATCTCTTTTACGCTACAATACTAACGATGAAAAAACGGAATTCGACGGCTAATTTCGAAAAAATTCGGGAAAGTATAAAAAATTTCCCCACAACGCCCGGCCTGTACTTTATGAAAGACAGACTCGGCCACGTCCTTTATATAGGCAAAGCTGGCTCTCTTCGCTCAAGGGTCGCCAGTTATTTTCAGCCTTGTGCGGATATAGAAGCCAGCCGGGGGCCGAAAATCGTCGAAATGCTCACAAAAGTTGCTGATGTTGACTGTCTGGAAACAAAAGACCACGTCGAGGCCATTTTACAGGAGGCAAGGCTGATTAAGGACATTCGCCCGCCTTACAACAGCGACCTCACCGATGACAAAACTTTTCCCTATCTTGAGATTACAGTCAAAGACGATTTTCCGGGCGTTTATATAACCCGCAGACCAACGGCCAAAAGTCGGCTGTTCGGCCCGTTCGCAAACGTCGGTGATTTGAGGTCAGCGGTCGTTCTGCTCCAGAAAATTTTCAAATTTCGCACCTGCAAGCTCGAAATCTCCGAATCTGATGAAAAACGCAGGTTTTTCAGACCCTGCATCCTGCACAGCATAAAACAATGCACCGCTCCCTGTGCCGCCCGAATAAGCAGGGTGGATTATCGAATTATCGTCAAAGACTTAATCAAATTTCTCAAATCGAAGCGTTCAGTTGTTCTGCGTGAACTGAAAAAGCAGATGGACGAGTCTGCCGGGCGATTGGATTACGAGAAAGCCGCTATGTACCGCGACAGAATCCGCCTGATTGAAAATCTCGCCAATCGCGGCAGCGTTGACAAGGATGTTCAGCCGGAGGTTTTCGCCGTTGAGCCTGCCGAACCGCTCGAAAAGCTGCAAAAACTCTTGGATAGCCCGACTCCCGTGCGGGTAATCGAGGGCTTCGACATTGCCCACATAGGCGGCTCTGAAACCGTCGGTTCTCTTGTACGTTTTATTGACGGCAGACCTTTCAAGGCCGGCTATCGCAGATACAAAATCAAAACCGTCAAAGGCATTGACGATTATGCCTGTTTGAAAGAGGTTTTGATTCGCCGGTTCCGCCGCGCCGCAAGTGGTGAGGAGCTTTGGCCGGATTTGGTTTTAATTGATGGCGGAATTGGCCAGCTTCACGCCGCCGAAGATGCCTTTAAGGAATTGAATGTTGCCCCGCCCAAACTCGCCTCGCTCGCGAAGCGTGAGGAAATAATTTATATCGCAGGCCGCGATGAGCCATTGAAACTTGCCGCCAATAACCCCGCAAAAAAACTGCTGCAATACGTCCGAGATGAAGCGCATCGTTTCGCCCAGCACTATCATCACATCTTGCGACGAAAGAAAACTCTCGCAGAAAACGATTGAAAATTGAAGATTGAAAAATGCGTTCGACAGGCTCACGCCCTGAGCTTGCCGAAGGGAAAATTTATGCAATCGGCTGCACCGAGACTATTTTGGAATTAAAAATCTTCAATCTACAATCTTCATTCTTCAATATGTTTACCATTACTTGCGATGCCGGCACTTTGCCTTTTGCCCCCAATTTTTCATTCGAGATATAAACAATAATTTCATCAGCTAATTTTTGTTTCAGGAATGATGTAATTATTTTTTCGCCGCCCTCGACTAATAATTGCTGAACGCCTCTTTTGCCGAGTTTGACCAGAACATCATTGAGATTTCTGCCGTTGAAAACGTAAACAGGCCATTTTTTCGCGGTCTTGAGCAAATAGCAGTTTCGCGGCAATTTAGATGCTTTGCCAAGAACTATTCTTAAAGGCTGCCTGCCTCTGTCCGGCCTTGCCGTCAGCATTGGATTGTCTTCTATTACGGTATTTATGCCGACAAGTATTGCCCCGACTTTTCTGCGGATTTTGTGAACATCTTTTCTGCTGGCCGCGTTTGTAATCCACCGTTTGCCGTCTGTGCGGGACAAAAATCCATCGCTGCTCTGCGCCCATTTGACAATTATGTATGGTTTGCCGGTTTTTGCGAATTTGAAAAAGGGAGCGTTTAATTCTTTCGCCTCGTTCTCACAAACGCCGACAATAACTTCGATGCCTGCTTTTTTAAGGATTTTAAACCCTTTGCCCGCAACTTTTTTGGTGGGGTCTTTTACCGCTGCGACGACTTTTTTTATTCCTGCCGCGATAATGGCATTCACGCAGGGTGGGGTCTTGCCGAAATGGCAGCAGGGTTCAAGCGAGACATACATCGTTGCCCCGGCAGGGGAGTTGCCTCTTTTTTTGCAGTCCGCCAAGGCGTTTATTTCCGCGTGCGGCCCGCCGAATTTTCTATGATACCCTTCGCCGATTATTTTGCCGTTTTTAACTATGACGCACCCAACCATCGGATTAGGTTCAACGCTGCCGAGACCTTGATGGGCAAGTTTTAAAGCTAATTTGATATATGTTGTGTCAGGCATTATTTAGTATCACCATAATCTTTCAATAAAAGACGTTGCTTTTCTATGCTAAATTTTTTGAGTGATGCTTTATATGTATAATTGCCGAATAATTTTCCATCCTTTTGGTATATCCAATCGCATATTTCACCCTTGTTTACTTGCCATGGATCACCATAATAGACAGTCTTTACAGTTTCAGGGTCATTATCAATTTTTCCACTAAATATACCATTTTCATATTTGAGTTCGGATAACCACATATATTCGACTTGGCCTTTATCTGTAATTTTAACTTTTACAGATGGCAGAAAATTATTCTCTCCTTTTTTTATTTCAGTAATAAGTGTATCAATTGAATTTCTTGCATCATCTATTGCTGTGTTAACAAGCTCATTATCTTTTGAAACAGTAAAAATTGGGTCTTTATCTGTTCCTCCAAAATCTACACGGTTGTTCTCGAAATATTGAGTTACTATTGCAATAATTACAATTATCGTAAGGATTATAGCGCTAATAATAAATTTTGCGGTCATTGATTCTCCTGTAGTAATTAAAAATGCTTAAGTTTTAACCATTTCCAAAAACTCTCCTTCATTTATAACCTTCACACCAAGCTGATTGGCTTTATCAAATTTGCTTCCTGCCTCTGCACCGGCAAGGACGTAATCGGTCTTTTTACTCACGCTGGAAGATACTTTCCCGCCGTTTTGCTTGATTGCCTTTTCAATTTCCGTCCTGCTGAACTTTTCAAGCGTTCCGGTTACGACAAAAGTCTTGCCTGCCAGAGCATCGCTCTGTTTTGTTTTTTTGTATTCGGGATTTATCCCGGCGGCTACGAGTTTGTCGATGATTTTGATATTGTCATCATCGCCAAAATACTGGCAAATGCTCTCCGCCAGCACCGGCCCAATCTGGTCAATCGTAGTCAGCTCTTCGACAGTCGCCTTCTTTATCGCGTCGATTGAGCCGAAGTGTTCGGCCAGAATTTCGCCGTTCTGAATTCCAACGTGCCGAATGCCCAACGCCGCAATTAACCTGTCAAGCGATTGCGATTTGCTTTTCTCAATGCCGTCCACGATATTCCACGCGCTCTTATCAGCCATTCTGTCAAGTTCAGCTAATGTGTTCACATCGAGTTTATATAAATCTGCGAAATCCTTTACGATTTTTTTATCGACAAGCTGGTCAATTATCGCAGGCCCTAAATTTTCAATATCCATCTGGTCCCTGCCGGCGAAATATCGCAGTTTTTCCTTTAATTGGGCGGGGCAGTTGGAACTTATACATCTAATATAAACGCCGTTCTCGTCCTTTTGCACGTTCGAGCCGCATTCAGGACATATAACAGGCGGCAAAAATTGTTTGGCTGTTTTTGGCCGCAAATCTTTTTTCACTTCAATAACCTGCGGAATAATTTCGCCGGCTTTTTCGATTATCACCGTATCGCCCACACAGACATCAAGCCTTTGCACTTCATCAAAATTATGCAGCGATGCTCTTTTCACAGTTGTCCCTGCCAATTGCACAGGCTCGAAATTTGCAACAGGCGTAAGAATTCCTGTCTTGCCCACCTGCACATCAATCGACAAAATTTTCGTCTGCGCCTGTTCAGCGGGGAATTTATAAGAAATGCACCATCTCGGCGACCTGCCCGTCGTGCCTAAAATATCGCGTTGGTTGAGGTTATTGACTTTTATAACCATTCCGTCAATCTGATAATCTAATTTAAAGCGTTCGATTTCCCACTTATCGCAGATTTTTATTACCTCGTCGATGTTTGCCGCCTTTTTGATATGCGGATTGACAGGCAGACCGAATTTTTTCAGCTTTTCAAGACCTTCCAAATGCGTCTTTGCGAAAGTCCCGTTTGTCTGCCCGATTGCGTAAGCGAAAAACGCCAGCTTTCTTTGCGATGTGGTTTTAGCGTCCAAAAGTTTCAGCGAACCTGCCGCTGCGTTTCTCGGATTGGCGAATAATGCCTGTCCCTGCTGTTCGCGCTGTTCGTTGAGTTGCGCAAACGCTTTCTTCGGCATATAAACTTCGCCGCGTACTTCCAAAACGGCAGGGGCATTGTCGCCGAGCGAAAGGGGGATTGCGCGTATTGTTCGGATATTGTTTGTTACGTTATCGCCGGTTGTGCCGTCGCCGCGTGTCGCGCCGAGAACAAGCCTGCCCTTTTCGTATCGCAGACTTACCGCCAGACCGTCGATTTTCAGTTCGACCGCATAGCAGTAGTCTTTTGTGCCAAGGCCTTTGGCGATTCTTTCATCAAACGCCCGAAGTTCATCAGCGTTATATGTGTTATCAATGCTCAACATCGGCAGCGAATGCGTCACCTGCCCGAAACCTTCAATCGGCCTTTCGCTTACTCTCTGTGTCGGCGAGTCGGGCGTGATGAGCAGGGGGTTTTGCTGTTCGAGTTTTTTCAGTTCGCCGAAAAGCTCATCGTATTTCCGGTCGGATATTTCAGGAGCGTTCTGAACATAATAAAGTTCATCGTGCCTCCTGATTTGTTCTCTTAACGAGCGGATTTTTTCTGCCGGGTCTGTTTTCATATTTTGTAGGGTGGGCTTTCTTGTCCGCCATAGCCGGTTTCTTCGTAGCCTTGCGAAGTAGAATGGCGACGGCGGAAGCCCACGCGGTTTAATTTCAACTCTCTTTGTTCTCTGTGGTGAAAAATTAAAATATCATCGGCGTAGCCGATTCCATAGTTTTACACTTTTCACTTTTAGTTTTTAACTTTTTTTACATCCATTTTTCATCCGGCATTTGGTAGTCGAGTATCTCATCTGGCGTAAAGTACAGCGGAATCTCGCGCTGTGCCGATTCCACACTGTCCGAGCCGTGGACTATATTTAAATACGCCATTGAATAATCTCCCCTTATCGTCCCTGCGTCAGCGTTAAAGCCGAATGTCGCCCCCATCATTTTTCGTGTAATCTCTATGACTTTTGGGCCTTCCAGAACCACCGCCAGAACCGGCCCCGAAGAAATATAATCCACCGCTCTGTCAAAAAAGTCTTTCCCACGGTGAATTTCGTAATGTTTCTGCGCAAGAGAAAGGCTTAAACGCATCAGCTTTGCAGCGACGAGTTTAAGCCCTTTTTTTTCAAACCGACTGATAATTTCCCCTGCCAGCCTTCTTTGCAGACCGTCAGGTTTAACAATTATCAGCGTCCGTTCAGCCATGATGATTTTAAATTACTTGCCTGCTGTTACGAGATAAATTTCTACGCGTCTGTTCTTTGCGTTGCCCTTCTGGTTTGGCGCGTTTGCTTCAAGAGGTCTGAATTCGCCAAAGCCCCTTACGCTCATTCTCTTGGACGCTATGCCGGCGCCTTCCAGAATCTTCTCGACAGAAATGGCTCTATGTGCCGACAGATGCCAGTTTGTCGGGTGCTGGGTGAGTGTATCAGCTCTCTTAATCGGCATATCGTCCGTATGACCCGCGACGACAACATCAAAGCCTTCAGCCGACTTTGAGTTGATAATTGTGCTCAACTTTTTCAGCATATCGGCGGCATCAGCCGTTACGATATCGCTGCCTAATTCAAACAGCAGGTCGCTCTTGAATTTGACAACGCCGGTCTCCGGGTCGAATTCGACTAATTCGCTGTTTTCAGCGGCGAATTTCTGTAATTCATTCGTCAGCTCCGCCGGCAGCGGTGCGCCGTGAACTAACTGCGACTGCAGTTTTGCAATCAATTCGGTCTTCTTGTCGATGTCTTCCTGCAGAGCCGCGATTTTTTCCTGCAGCGACTCGGTATCAGCCGAAGTGTTTGCCAGGCAGTCATTCAGTTGTTTTTCGACTTCAGCCAATTTGAGTTTGGTTACGCTAAGTTCGCTTTCGAGCGCGTCGATTCTTTCCTGCTGATTCCTGTTCTTAAGTTTCAGGTCGTCATACTTTTCCTGTTTTACGCATCCGCTTAACGCGAAAGTTAAAGCTAACAAAGAGGCAACGGCTAAGGTTAATTTTGAGGCTTGCATTTCTATGTCCTTTCCTGACAAAAACTGAAAAAATCCATTATTTTTTAACAAACTCATAAGAATTTACCGCTATTTCTTACAAAAGCCAGAAAAAATTTTGACGGAATTCGCAAAAATGTCTGTTTTTTTCCAAAACTCCGCAAAATATTCCCGATTTAACTAAAACGCCGCTCATTTCCAGAGGTACTCTTAAAATTATAACCAGTGAATACTAAAATGGTTATAGAAATTTTAAAAAAAATTGTAGAAACAAATTCAACATTTCACGCCTCGGCTCCGCTATAGATTCAAAATAGTCTTCACTACATAATATTAATGATTCTAAAAAACGTTTGTCGGTGTTACTTAAACAGTTTAAGGATTGTTTATGTCCTAAATATAAGCGATTTTAGCGAAAATTTTTGGATTATAACTATTGCCTTTATAACGATTTGTAAAAAAGTTAAAAAAAATTGAAGTATTCACATCCCTAAAAACAGGCCTTCGTGTCATTAAGCGTATAGAAGGACATTTTTTTTAAGATTTTAGAGTTTAAAGAAAATTACAGAAATATTTTCAACATTTCATGCTTCGGCTTCGCTGTAGCGTTGAAACGAACAAATAGGAGGCGTTTTTTAAGTTTTTTGGAAATTTAGACATATTCATTGTAACGAAAAATGGTCTCAACTCTCTAAGAAGGAGGTGGTGGCTATGATTGTATGAAAAAAAGATAAGAATTTTGTTGTTTTTTTAAATTGTTTAATTAACTTTAATGTAAGGAATGTTTTATGAAAAAGATTGTAACTATTTCAAGACTTAGTTTTGTCCTGGCTTTGCTGCTGGGACTCGTAACCGCGTGGTGCGTTGCTACGCCGCAAGTAATTTCTGGTGAAAGCGCAATTGGTTCTGCGGGGTGTTGTAAGGACGCTCCAGAGTCTGACTGTGGCGCTAAGGAAGGTGAAACATGTGACGGGCAATACCCAAAGTGTGACACATCCGGTAGCGGTGAATGTTCGGACATAAGCGGTTCCAATGGTTGCACATTAGTAGCTGGGTGCAAGAAGCATTCCACTCAATCTTGTGGATAAAGGTTAGTTTTTGCTTTTGGCGAGTTTAAAAATATAGACTCGCCAAATATTTTAATTATGAGGTAAATATGAAAAATGAAACTAATTGGTTATGTATAAGTCTGGTTTTTGTTGTTCTGTTTGAAATAACTTCAATTTGCCATTCTCAGAGTACGGTTACTGTAGATAGTTTGGTGACAGAATGTAATGATTTTCTAAATTATTCACAAAATTTATCTATGACTATGGATATGTCCTTTGACGGATTGGTTAACTCGCAAAAGTCAGATGAATACCCATCTACGAAACATCATATAGTTTTTAATCAGAGAGACATGCAGGCCGAATGCTTAGAAGAGATCACATCGGCGGATGATCCGGGGCATACTTATTCGCTAAAGCATATCCTGACAGGCAAAATGCGAGGATATGTTTTTAATGAGGTAAATGTGCCGCCAACGCGAGCGTCTCTGTCATTTGATTATCTTAAAAAATACAAAACAGCAACGGAAAGCGAGGAAGGTGGCGGCCCGATATTTGGTAAGATGTATGGATGCAGCCATAAGAGTATATTACAACTTTTGAAGGAATCCAAAAACGCTACAATAACCCAAGCCCCGGAAAGCCTGAATGGCATTTCTTGTTATAAGATTGAAGGCGAAGGGCGTTATGGTCGGGTAACGGCATGGATTGCTCAAGGTAATGAACGTAATCTTCTGAAATGGACTATTCTAAAACAGCGGGATGATTACTTCGATGAGGCAGTCGTTGGGGATATTGGCATAAAACAATGGGAAGCTTCTTTTGAAGTAACAAAATTGCAACAGATTAATGATCAGTCTTTGCCGCAATCGGCGGTATTTAAATTTGAGAAGATTTATGATAATGGAAAAAATATTAAATATGAGTACAAATATGAAATCAAAGACATAAATTTAAATCCTGACTTTGAGGCCATTGGGGCGTTTAAGATTGATTTACCAGATGGTACGCCGATATACATTGATGATATCCCCGGTATAAAATATGTCTGGCGGGATGGTAAGCCGGTAACAGACGTTGACCAAAGTTTCCTTGACGTTCTCGACAGCGAAATTAAACAGATAAAATCCGGGCAAGAACCTAATTCTCCGATGTCCGCAAAAACGGAACAATTGCTGCCTGCGGCAAATAAATGCAATGTCCCCGAAGTCAATGATGCCAAACAGAGCGATGCTGATAATGCTGTGCCGCTGACTAATAAGGAAAAACCAAATTATGCTACGATTGTCGTTATCGTGATATTGGTTGCCATTGTTACAGGTACAATAATTTATAAATTCAGGAGGAAACAGGCCAATGTTTAATCGCCGGTATTTATGCTTGTACGGATTATTTTTATTTGTCGCTGCAAATTTTACGTTTGCAAACAGTTGCTCTGCCGGAAAGTCCGGTTCATCCGGCCCCTATTGCGGGCTGTATTGTCTTTACAGCGTAATAAAATTGACCGACAAAGAAATTGACGTTAGAGATTTACTAAAACCCGAATACGTTAGTTCACGCAAAGGCAGTTCGATGGCGGAACTGAAAAAAGCGGCAACGGATAATGGTCTATACGCTGAAACATTTGGTAATTTAAACGATAGAGAATTAAAAAACATTTCAAATCCTGTTATACTTCACGTCAAATCCTCGCCCAAGAGCAAAGAATACGACCACTACGTTTTATTTCTTGGCGATAAAGACGGCAAAGCCAAAATCTTCGACCCGCCGAATCCCATTGAGGCAAAGCCTTATTATGAGCTTACGCCCATCTGGGACGGCACAGGTTTAATCGTCTCCGCTCAACCAATCAATCTTTCAAACATATTCGCACCGGCTCGAAAGAAATTTGTTTTCTTTGCGGCAATCGCAATTGTGGTGATACTTTCGATAAGAGCGGCAAGAAAATATATCCTGCAAAGAATAGGCAAAATGAATTGGCAAACAAAGTTTGGTTTTTCAATTATTCAGGCGGTATTTTTAGCAGGAATCGCCTTGTTTGGCGGAATGGTTTATCATTTCACGAACGATGCCGGTTTTCTTGCTCGCGCTGGGGCGACAGAATCCATCGTATCAGCCAATATCGAAACTTTCATTCCGAAAGTAAATGCTGACGAAGTCAAGAATATAATTACCAGCGGCACTGTAATTGTTGATGCCCGCCAAAGCGAAGATTTCGAGGCAGGCCACATTGAAAACGCAATTAATATCCCGACAACATTATGCAAGGCAGGCAGAGATTCAAAACTTGCCGGCAAGGACAAAAATTCACAGATTTTGATTTACTGCCAAAGCAAAGGTTGCCCCTATGCGGCTAAAGTTGCGGCAAATCTTGCAGATGATGGTTTTAAAAATATCTCAATATACAAAAACGGCTGGGTTGACTGGCAGAAAAAATCCGGAGCAAAAAATGAAAATAAATAGGCAAAAGATGGTTGATGTTTTTTTATACGCGGTGAGAATTGCTATCGGCTGTATGTTTATCTACAGTTCGTTGCCGAAAATTCGCCAGCCCTATGATTTTTTGGCGAGCATTTACAGTTATGAACTTGCCGGGCCGAAACTCGGAATGTTTGTCGCTATGACTTTGCCGTGGCTGGAACTTATTGTGGGTGTGTGTCTCATCGGCGGGATTTTCACGGCAGGGGCATTGCTGGCCGGAATTGCAATGTCCGCGATGTTCAGTTATGTGCTTGGTGCTGCGTTGGCAAAAGGTCTTGAAATTACCTGTGGCTGTTTCGGAGCGGGAGCTACGGAATTGATTACATACAAGACGTTTATTCGTGCGATGGTTATATTAACCGCCTGTGGCTTGGCGTATATTATTCAAATTGTTTTTGCGGCAGAGGCAGCAAAAAAAACATCCGTGTAAATCCTGCCCGCTGCGACGCGTATCGCGGCGAGTTATCCCGCCTGCCTTGTCGTAGCTTCAGCGAAGACTGGTCTAAAAAAGGTAGAATTCCTGTCGCCACCCTGTCGCGTCGAAGCATAGCGAAGACGGAAGGCGACTCTACAACTATCCCCTCTACCCTAAACCCTATCCCCTATATCCTTTTCAAAACTTGCTAAAAACCACTCAAAATTGCTCAAAACTCGACGATTTTTGACAAAAATCGTTCAAAAGCGAGCGAAAACTCATCAAAATTTGAAGAAATTTTACAAAATTTGCAATTTACTTGCGCGTTTGGCTGAAAACTGATAACTTTTCCGGTGGTATTACTCTGTGTATGGCTCGCCTTTTTTGCCTTTTTTCTCTTTTTTGGGCTTGGGCTGAACCACTTTTGCCGGTTTTGGAGCTTTCGGCTGTTTGGCTTTTTTCTCTCCGCCGGATGCCGATGCAATGATTGCCATCAGGATTACTACCGCCATAAGGCCGCCTGCGACATACCATATAATCGGCTGCACTGATGATAGTATCTTTAGTTCCGGTATGGAGTTATAGCCGGAGGCCACAACTATTGCCGTGTAAATCGCCGCCAGCATAGGCACAAACAGAACAGCTCCGAACACATCGCTTGCGGAATCCGGTGCCGGTTCAGCGAACATCATTACTCCTGCCGGCATTGCTGTCGAGGCTGCCCGTCCCAAATCTTCCTGTCCGATTGAGCCAGGTGATTCCTCCTCGAATATTTTTTCCGCTTCCGCGGCCAATCCACCCGCCGGAGTTCCCTGTTTTGAGGCGGGGGCGTTTTGTGTTTCGGGATATATATCGTCAAGCACGGCACCAAGCGAGGTATCGTCAGCCTGGAGCGACAAATCGAGCAGTCCCGAGCCGCTTCCGCCGCCGAAACTGTCGAGGTTCACATCGTCGTCAAGTTTCGCTACGCTCATCGCGTCATCGTCCTTGTCATCGAGAGCCTTTGCAGGCTTTTGGACGAGTTTTGTTTCGCCCAACGTATCATCGCTTATCTTAAATTCGTTTTCCGTAGAACCGCCCAATACGTTGATGGAATCGCCGCTTAACGAGATATTCGTATCAGCGTTTGACAGAGGCTCATCGTCTAAATCAGCCGGCATTTTGGAACTTGCTTTGGAGCCTGCTTTAGAACTCGTTTTGGATTTCTGGTTGATTTTTGTGTCCTGGCTGGGCATTATTTCGAGGTTAAAATCGTCGTCTTTTGCGTTTTCGCCGGCATCGTCGCCGAGAACTTCGTCAGCCATCAATGCGCCGGTTTCATCGAGTTTGAACTTTGTTTCGTTTTTGCCGTTATTTTCGTCATCATCGCCCATAAGCATACTAAGCTCTTCCGGCGCGAGCGAAATTTCTCCGGTTTCGTCAATCGCCAGTTGCATCGAATCGTCGAGTATGGCTGTATCTCCTTTTGGCACAGAGGCTAACGCATCGACATCCTCGGTCTTGTAGAGCTGCTTTGCCCCGTCTCTAAATTCGCGGAGTTTACCATCTCTAACGAGAGCCTTAATTTCGGCATCATTTTTTCCGAGTTTTTCTTTTGTCTGGTCTAAGCTATAAAACATTCCAGCCATAATCGTTCCCCGAATGTATGGTTATAAATTGCTAATAATTTACCTATATTAGCACGATTATACTAATAACACGCCGTTGTTCAAGCTATTTATTTTTCAAATTTTCAGCTAATCAAATTTTCAGCCAAACGCGCAAGTCGCGCTTGCGCGCGTGAATGTAAGTTCTTTATTTACGTTGGTCAGGCGGAACGTAAAATAAGCACTTACGATGAGCCGCTTGCGCGAATTTTTGTTCACATTTTTTGCTATAACTCCTTTATTTACGTTGTCATGTGGAACGTAAAATAAGGACTTATGGCGTTTTTTTCAGCCAAACGCGCAAGTAAATTGCAAATTTTGTAAAATTTCTTCAAATTTTGATGAGTTTTCGTCAACTTTTGAACGGTTTTTGTCAAAAATCGGCGAATTTTTGCGAGTTTTGATACGATTTTGAGAAGTTTTGAAAAGGGTATAGAGGGTAGGGGATAGGGGGTAGAAAGTAGCCAGTATTCAGTAGACAGTAGGTGGAATCGCCTGTCCCCTCGACCTTGCTCGGAACAGGCGGCGACAGAAATTTTATTTTTTTTGTAACGAAATATCAAATTTCACATCTTTACAGGTAAGCTATTGAATTAGTATGCGAATTTTCATAGAGTCACTATTTTGGATATTCTTATGCATCATTGTAAATTTTTTAAGGAGGCAGGGCGAATGAAGATGAAAGTTTTTTGTGCGGTTGTGCTTTTGTCCGCTATCGGCAATGCCGTAATGGCCAAATACTCCGGCGGCAGCGGAACGGTAATAGACCCATATCTAATCGCTACGGCTGCTGATATGAACACCATCGGTGCAAATTCCAGCGACTGGGACAAACATTTCAAAATGATTGCTGATGTCGATCTGGCAGGTTATAGAGGAACCATGCTCAAGTGTATTGGCGATGATCTGTCGCGTACTTTCAAAGGTGTTTTTGACGGTCAGGGACACACGATAAGCAATTACAATTATGCAACTACGGATACAACGCAGCTTATTGGCATATTCGGAATGATAAGCGGTGAAATAAAGAATGTAGGCGTTATCAACCCGAATGTAGTTGCGCCTAATGCGGTTGTGGTAAGTTCACTTGTAGGACAGTCAGAATATAGTGGTTATGTGAACAACTGTTTTGTTAGAGGTGGAAGTGTTAAAGGCAAAAGTTATGTCGGGCCGTTGATTGGATTTGTCGGTGCGAATTCAAAGGTCGAAAACTGTTATGCGGTCAGTAGCACCGAAGGTGAATCTTTTGTTGGAGGGCTTGCGGGGGCAAATTATGGCAGAATATATTACTGTTATGCAAGCAGCGCAGTTACCTGTGGAGGCAGCTATACCGGTGGGCTGGCAGGACTTGGTTATGCAACCAAGACATTTCTTTCGTTCTGGAACAACGATTTAACAGGAACAGGCAATACTGTCGGCAAAGGGCGAAATTCTACAGAGATGAAAGAGATGGCAACTTTTGCAGGCTGGGGAGTTACGGGTGTCTGGGTGATAGATGAGGGGGCGGATTTTCCGAAGCTTGCTTGGGAAGGAACAAATGGTGCGGCAATAACCGATCCGCAATTTTTATTAGGATTGGGAACAGAGGCGAGTCCGTATTTGATATCGAGCAGTGAGGGTCTGAATCTGATCGGTAAATTTACAGATAAGTGGGATAAATGCTACAGGCTTGTCTGTAGCATAGATATGGGCGGTTATCAGGGTGTAGAATATAACATTATAGGCAATGGGTATATACCATTTACAGGTTCGTTTGACGGAGGAGGCAACACGATCGGGGGTTTGAGTTTTAAGGCGGAACGTGCAGAGGCTATCGGGAGTAACCATTCACAGAAAATCTTATAAAAACCTCAAAATGTTAAAATAGATAATTT